>DATISX010000284.1:0-2496 GCA_035468275.1 Salegentibacter sp. | reverse complement strand
GTCAATACTATTCTTATTGCTACGCACGATTATGCGCTTTTATTGAAATATACGTCGAAAACATTAAAATGTGACGGGCAAAGAGTGTTTGAAGTAGTGCAGAAAACCGTTTAGTCTTCTGAAGGTTAATTCTGAAATTATTGCTTATGGCTTCACTTCATCTGCCAGTACGCGAGTTGTTTTACTTATAAACAGGTAATAGAAATTCACCCCAACAATTATCGCATTGGTGGCAATTACCGGCCACGAATCTATCATCACTCCGTAAATTATAAAAGCAATACAGCCAATGGAATTCACGATCCTAAGCGTGATGATGTTTTTCATAAAGAAAGATATCGCAACAAAAAAAGAGGCGATATAGCCAATCCATTCGGTAAGACTAATTCCTAATATTTCCATATTCAGTAAAAATAAAAAAACGCCACAACTTTTGCTATGGCGTCTTTAATCGTTAATTATCTTAAACTATTTTATTTCTCTTACGGTCGTTTTCGGTAAGGTAAATCTTTCTAAGTCTAATATGCTTCGGAGTTACCTCAACATATTCATCTTTCTGAATATATTCCAGAGCTTCTTCAAGCGAGAACTTAATTGCCGGAACAATCTTGGCTTTATCATCGGCACCGGATGAACGTACGTTAGATAGTTTCTTGGTTTTAGTGATATTCACAGCCATATCATCCTGACGTGAATTTTCACCAATAACCTGACCTTCATAAATATCCTCACCCGGATCTACGAAAAATTTACCGCGATCCTGAAGCTTATCAATAGAATAAGGAATAGCTTTTCCTTTTTCCATAGAGATAAGTGAACCGTTTTGTCGTTGTGGAATTCCACCTTTTAAGGGCTGGTATTCCTTAAAGCGATGGGCCATAATAGCCTCCCCTGCTGTTGCGGTAAGCAATTGGTTTCTCATTCCGATTATTCCTCTTGAAGGGATCATAAACTGAATGATCATGCGCTCACCACGGGTTTCCATACTTAGCATCTCCCCTTTTCTCATCGTTACCATTTCCACGGCTTTTCCAGAAACAGCTTCCGGCAGGTCAATGGTCAATTCTTCAACTGGTTCCATTTTCACTCCGTCAAATTCCCTGATGATCACCTGGGGCTGACCAATTTGCAATTCGTAACCTTCTCTTCGCATGGTTTCGATCAAAACAGAAAGGTGCATCACTCCACGTCCGTACACTAGAAATTTATCAGCACTATCGGTTTCTTCAACCCTAAGGGCAAGATTTTTTTCCAATTCCTTGGTCAAACGTTCCTTGATGTGTCTTGAGGTCACGAATTTTCCATCTTTTCCGAAGAAAGGAGAATCGTTGATCGTGAAAAGCATACTCATGGTAGGCTCATCTATGGCGATGGTTTTTAGACCTTCAGGGTTTTCAATATCGGCGATGGTATCACCAATTTCGAAACCTTCAAGCCCAACCAGGGCACAAATATCTCCAGCCTGCACTTCCTTAACTTTTAAACGGCCAAGACCTTCAAAAGTAAAAAGTTCCTTAATCCTGGTTTTTTTAATAGATCCGTCTCGTTTTACAAGAGAAACCTGCATTCCTTCTTTCAGGGTCCCACGTTGAAGTCGGCCTATGGCAATCCTTCCGGTAAAGGAAGAAAAGTCTAAAGAAGTAATTAGCATTTGTGGACTTCCTTCTTCGATCTTCGGAGCAGGAATATGTTCAAGAACCATATCTAAAAGCGGTTCTATATTTTCGGTTTTAACATTGGGATCGTCGCTCATCCAGTTATTCAGGGCAGAACCGTAAACAGTTGGAAAGTCAAGTTGCCATTCTTCGGCTCCAAGTTCAAACATCAGGTCAAAAACCTTCTCGTGAACCTCTTCGGGAGTACAGTTTGGCTTATCCACTTTATTTACTACAACACAAGGCTTAAGCCCAAGGTCGATAGCTTTTTGAAGTACAAATCGGGTTTGAGGCATAGGACCTTCAAAGGCATCTACAAGAAGCAGCACCCCGTCGGCCATATTTAAAACCCTTTCTACTTCCCCTCCAAAGTCGGCGTGACCAGGAGTATCAATAATATTGATTTTGGTGTCTTTGTAAACAACCGATACGTTTTTGGAAGTAATGGTGATTCCGCGTTCTCGTTCCTGGTCGTTACTATCAAGAATAAGATCCCCGGTGTTTTGATTGTCGCGAAACAAGCGGCAGTGATACATTATTTTATCAACCAGAGTAGTTTTCCCGTTGTCAACGTGAGCAATAATTGCAATGTTTTTAATAGCTTTCATATAAGCGCCTCATTTTTAAAAGTCTGCAAAGGTACGCCTATTTTTAAAGATTATCCTGCTAAAATCATGAAAATGGAAAATTAATACCGAAAGTCACTTTATCTGCTTTCAGGTCTGTTTTTCAGATAGATATATCCGGCAAGATATAAAGACCCGATAATTCCAAACCCGATGGGCAATAAAAACTCCTCGGGTTTCTGTGTGAGGAAGAAGGCAACTGCAGCGAACATTAT
>DATISX010000283.1:0-6219 GCA_035468275.1 Salegentibacter sp. | reverse complement strand
CGATTACGGAAATTACTGGAAAGAGATCTGGCAGAAACGACAGCAAAGACACGAAGAATATATGGATGAAATCCCGTATTCCGATCTTAAAGCTATGCAGCTTATCGCTCCTGAAGTTCCCGAAGATTATATGCTTCAGCTTGGCAATAGTTCCATTATCAGGTATGCGCAATTGTTCACATGGAAAGAGAGTTTGCGGATTTTTTGTAACCGCGGCACCAGCGGAATAGATGGCAGTGTTTCGACCGCTGCCGGAGCTGCCTGCGTTTATAGGGAACCTACGCTTTTGATCGTAGGGGACCTTAGCTTTTTCTATGACAGCAACGGTCTTTGGAATAATTATTTACCGTCTAATTTCAGGATTATTGTACTGAATAACCAGGGTGGGGGAATTTTCAGGATACTTCCGGGGAATAAAAATACGGAGAATTTCGATACTTATTTTGAGACAGTGCATCAACTGAATGCTAAACCGGTTTGCGAACTTTACGGGGTGGAATATTCATCTGCGAAACATTCCGAAGGAACAGAAAGGGAGCTGCAGCGTTTCTTCACCGAGTCAGAAAGACCAAAGCTTCTGGAAATTTTCACTCCCAGAAAACTTAACGATGAAGTTTTGCTGGAATATTTCAATTTTATGAAATCCTAGCCTATTTCTTATTTGTCTTTTACAGACTTTGATTTTGGCAGATAGCCATCAATATTAACTATCTTTACATTTTAAATTTTTGTTATGCTGAATATTGGCGAATCCCATACGCTTACCATAAATCGGGAAACCGAACCCGGATTATTTTTAACTAATAATGAAGGTGATGAGGTTTTACTTCCGAATAAATACATTCCTGAAGCCTGGGAAATAGGCGGAGAAATTGAAGTTTTTGTTTACCTGGACCACGAAGAGCGGCCTGTGGCAACAAACTTAAAACCCCTGGTGAAACTTGACGAATTCGCCTTTTTAAAGTGTGTGGAAGTAAATGAATTCGGCGCGTTCCTTGACTGGGGATTAGAAAAGCATTTGTTCGTTCCTTTTAAAGAGCAGGCTTACCCAATGAAACAAGGTGGGAGATATTTGATCTTTTGTTATTTAGACGAAGAAACCAATCGTTTGGTAGCTTCAAGTAAGGTTCATGCATTCCTTGACAATTCCGAATTAAGCGTAGAGCCCTTTGAAGAAGTAGATCTTATTATCAGCAATAAGTCTGATCTGGGATACAATGTGATCATCAATGAAATTCACCTTGGTCTGCTTTATAACGATGAGATTTTCCAACCAATTAATGTTGGAGATCATATGAAAGGCTTCATCAAAAAAACCAGGCCTGATGGGAAAATTGATGTGATGCTTCAGAGACCCGGATACAGAAGTATTGAACCCAATGCCCAACGCATCTTAGATGAACTTGCCGCAAATCACGGGCATCTTAAACTTACTGATAAATCTGATCCTGCCATGATACAAAATGTGCTGGAAATGAGTAAAAAGAGTTTTAAGCGAGCTGCAGGAAATCTATATAAGCAACGCAAGATCGACATCACTGAAGACGGGATATACTTAATAGAAAATCAATAATACCTGCCGTAAGGAGAATAATAATAAGGCCTACGCCCATACATGCTTCTTACTGCTGAGTTATGAAGCGCATTCTGGTAAAATCGTTGGTTTTGGTAATATGGATTTGAATTAAGAGCGTCGTTTTCTACTTCGGCGCGGTTATTAAAGCGTGTCTGATTGTTGAATTCAAAATCTTTTCTTTCCTTTTTCGGAAGTGGCGACCCAATATCTACAGTGCGCTGCTGGTAATTATTCTTTTCATCGATGAGCGCAACGATATCTATTCCGTTTCTTTTATTATTATCTACATTGAGAAATTCCCCGCTTGGGAGATCGAACCTGGATTTTTCAAATCCGAAATCGAAATCTTCCAGGCTTCGGTTGATTTCATTTCGACTAAGGTCGAAATCGGCCGGGTTCCATGATTCGAATTCCTGGGCCAGCAGGCCGGAAGTACTTGAGATTAAGAAAAGAAGAAATAGCAAGCGGAATTTCATCCTGTAGTTTTTAGCTATAATATCAAAAACAATGCAAATCTACGAGCTTTAGTTTAAATTATTAATTTCTTCGGAAGCTTCAAAAAATCTTATTTTTACATTAAAATAGAAATTATGAGCGAAATAGACTGGAAAACAGTTAAAGAATACGAAGATATTACATATAAAAAATCGGGAGGTGTGGCAAGAATTGCCTTTAACCGACCTGATGTTCGCAATGCGTTCAGGCCTAAAACTACCAGCGAGTTATTGGATGCCTTTCATGATGCTCATGAAGATACTTCCATTGGCTGCGTTCTACTTTCTGCTGAAGGTCCATCTTCCAAAGACGGGAAATGGGCATTTTGTAGCGGTGGCGATCAAAAAGCCCGTGGGCACCAGGGATATGTTGGTGAGGACGGCTATCACCGGTTAAATATATTAGAAGTTCAGCGATTAATCAGGTTTATGCCGAAGGCTGTAATTTGCGTGGTTCCGGGTTGGGCAGTAGGCGGCGGACATAGTTTGCACGTGGTTTGTGACCTAACGCTTGCCAGTAAGGAACACGCTATATTTAAACAAACCGATGCCGATGTAACCAGTTTTGATGCAGGTTATGGTTCTGCTTATCTCGCGAAAATGGTAGGGCAGAAGAAAGCGCGGGAGATCTTTTTCCTCGGAAGAAATTACTCGGCCCAGGAGGCTTATGAAATGGGAATGGTGAATGCTGTAATTCCGCACGATGAGTTGGAAGATACCGCTTATGAATGGGCGCAGGAAATCATGGAAAAATCCCCGACTTCTATAAAAATGCTGAAATTCGCCATGAACATGACCGATGACGGCATGGTAGGCCAACAGGTTTTTGCAGGAGAAGTTACGCGTCTCGCCTATATGACTGATGAAGCCAAAGAAGGCCGTGATGCTTTTCTGGAAAAAAGAAAACCTAACTTTGACAAAAAATGGATCCCATAACCAAAGATTTCAGCAACGAACAGATAGATCTGGCTGCTTTACCCAAATTTGAGTCGGTAGCTTTTTCTTCAGTTTCATCTAAGTATCTTATAAAGATGAATATTCAGACGGGCATTTTTTTGCTCGTCTTGCTTATTGCACTTGGATTTTTCTGGTTTTATCAGTTAAATCCTTTGCAGTCAGGGCTTATTTTAGCGGTTTTATTAATAGCATTTATTTTCAGGTTCTGGAACAATTATAAGCTGCTTCAAAGTTTGGGTTACGCTATAAGGGAGAAAGACATTATCTACAAAAGAGGTTTTATCTTTAATAAAACTACGGTAATCCCATTTAACAGAGTTCAGCACGCTTCAATTTCAAGAGGGATCTGGGATAAAGTTTTAGGCATTTCCAGCCTTAATATTTTTACCGCGGGCGGAAGTGGGAGCGATATCACCATTCCCGGATTAGACCCGGAAATGGCGCTCCAATTAAAAGAAGCCATTGCGGTTAAGATCTCCAATGATGAATCCTGAAGCCTACAGCACCACCCAGCGCCAGTCTATTGCCGGGGTTATTCTGATTTTCATTTCCAGCCTTTATAAGCTTTTCAGAATGTTTTGGGCCCTGGGCGCTTATTTGTTAATAAGCGGGCCAAGCCAAACCACTTTAATTTATACCGCCCTGGGTTTGCTGGCATTATTGGTTTTAACCTTAATCTATAGCTATCTGTACTACCGCAGGTTTATTTTTCATATAGATTATGAGCGAGAAGAATTTGTGCTGGAAAAAGGGATTTTTTCTACGGAAAATACAGCGATTCCTTTTGATAAAATTCAGCAGGTCTATTTTAAGCGTTCTATTCTGCAGCGATTGATAAAGGTTTATAGCCTGGTAATCGATACCGCCGGAAGCAATCAGAAAGAAGTTGAAATAAAAGCTATTTCCAGAGAGGATGCAAACAGACTTTCAGAAATACTTTTAAAAGCAAAAACTGAAAAACAACAGGTAGAAGAAGAAACTATAGTACAGGAGGAAAGTGAGGAGGTTTGGACTCATAGAGTGGGAGTTCTTACGCTACTAAAAATCGGGATAAGCACCAATTATTTACGTGGTCTTTCTTTGATCTTGGCTTTTGTAATGACTATTTACAACAGGATAAACACCTATTTTAAAGACCGTATTGAGGATGTTGAAGGCTATTTTACTCAGTTTTCCGGGTTTATGCAGTCTATCTGGTTTTTAGCAATGCTTTTGGTGCTGCTTTTACTTTTGAGTATAGGCATTACAATGATTGAAGTTTTTATTAAATACTACGGCTTAAAAATTCAACAGAATAAGGAAAAAATAGAGGTTGAAATGGGTTTGAAGACCAATACCAAAGTTTCCTTGCAACCCAGAAGGCTTCAGTTAATGCGAATCAATACGAACCCTGTTCAGAAGCGGTTTAATCTTTATGAAGCCCAGATTTCCTTATCCAGCAGTGAAAATGAACTTCAGAAAAATAAAATTAAGATTCCGGGATTGGGAAAAGAGATCGTACAAAAGATAAAGTATTTTCTATATCCTGAATCCTCTACATCCAGCTTCAGCACCACCTTTAGCCCGGATAACTTATTGTTATTTCGTAAGATTTCACTGGCAATGTTGCCTGTTTTGCTCTTCCTGGCTTTGTGGTATTATTCAGATCTTATAAAACTTGAATTATGGGCTGTCCTGGTTTTAGCAGGGCTATATATAATTGGGGCTGTTATTCTACAAATACTTGCATTTAAAGCCCGAAAACTAATAGTTACCGAGGAATTTTTGCAGAAGAAAACGGGTTTCTGGAATAAGACCGAAGAGACTCTGGAACTTTTTAAGATACAATCTGTAAGTGTCAATCAACCAATCTGGTACCGTAGAAAAAACCTGGTAAATGTCGTCTTCCATACCGCCGGAGGTGACCTGAAATTTTATGCGGTTACTATAGATATTTTACCTTACGTAAATTATGTATTGTATAAAGCAGAAGCTACTTCAAAAAACTGGATGTAATAAGTAATGTGATACTTGTAGTCCAAAAATTAAAAAGCCACAAGCATTTACACCCGTGGCTTTTCCCCTTTAACTAATTAATAAGCTTTATTTAAGTCTTGGATATTTTTCGGGATTTACTTCGTGAAAAATACTGTAAACTTTTTCAAAGATATCATCGGAAGATGGCTTGGAGAAATAATCTCCATCGGTGCCATAAGCAGGGCGATGCTCTTTAGCTGTTAAGGTATCCGGTTTACTATCCAAAAATTTATAAGCGTTTTGTTCATTCAGAACTTTATCGAGGATATAGGCTGAACCTCCACCCGGAACATCTTCATCTATTATCAGAAGACGGTTGGTTTTTTCCACGCTTTTTACAATATCATGTTCCAGATCAAACGGAAGTAGGGATTGTACATCAATAACTTCAGCATTGATTCCGAATTCCTCCAGTTCGTGGGCGGTTTGCTCTACAATTCTGAGAGTAGAACCGTAGGAAACCAAAGTGATATCTTTTCCTTCTTTTACGGTCTCAACCTTCCCGATTGGGGTTCTGATAGCAGAGAGGTTATCCGGCATTTTTTCCTTTAACCTGTACCCGTTAAGACATTCCACGATAAGTGCGGGAGTGTCCTGGTCAAGCAGCGTGTTATAGAAACCTGCAGCTTTGGTCATATTACGGGGTACAAGAACGTAAATTCCGCGTACCAGATTTAAAATTCCTCCCATTTGAGAACCGCTATGCCAGATTCCTTCCAGTCTGTGACCACGGGTTCGTATAATAAGCGGTGCTTTTTGTTTGCCTTTGGTTCGATATTGTAATGTAGCGAGATCGTCGCTTATTCCCTGTAGGGCGTACATCAGGTAATCCAGGTACTGGATCTCGGCAATTGGGCGTAAACCACGCATGGCCATTCCAATTCCCTGACCTAAAATTGTTGCTTCACGTATTCCAACATCGGCAACTCTGAGTTCTCCATATTTCTTCTGAAGTCCTTCCAATCCCTGATTTACATCTCCAATCTCTCCGGAATCTTCTCCGAAGATGAGGGTTTCAGGCCTGCTTCCAAAAATATTATCGAAATTATCCCGAAGAATGATTCTCCCGTCCACTTCCGGGGAATCTGACGAATATTCTGCTTTTACCTCTTCAATGCGAGGCTGATCTTCAATATACAGATGGCTGCTGTAATCATCTTTTGTGGTTTTCTCGAA
>DATISX010000282.1:0-8442 GCA_035468275.1 Salegentibacter sp. | reverse complement strand
ATTATAATTGCCCCGGACAACTGGTTATTTCAGGAGATGTAAATGCCGTGGAACTGGCCTGTGAAAGTTTGAAGGAAAGAGGTGCCAGAAGAGCCATGATACTTCCGGTAGGTGGGGCTTTTCATTCCCCTCTAATGGAACCCGCGAGAAAAGAACTGGCTGCAGCGATAGAAAATGTGAGCTTTCACAAACCTATCTGCCCTGTCTATCAGAATGTGAGTACTTTTGCAGTTACAGATCCCGAGGAGATCAAAAGAAACCTTGTTTTTCAACTTACAGCTCCCGTGAAGTGGACACAAAGCGTTCAGAATATGATAAATGACGGCGCCACCGAATTTATTGAGGTAGGCCCCGGAAAGGTATTGCAGGGTCTGGTAAAGAAAATTGACCGTAGTATGAATGTTTCTTCGGCAGAAATGTAGAGATCCTACGCTTCTTTACTTGAAAAAATTTGATAATAAAAAACTCCCGAAATATCGGGAGTTTTTATTTTTTTCTGAATAAGATTCTTTTTATTTCCTGTAGATCTTCCCTTCTTTCATTACAAACTTCACTTGCTGCAGGCTTTCGATATTTTCTGTTGGATCTCCATCGACTGCGATAATATCAGCAAGAAAACCTTCCTGCAATTGACCTATTTTATCTTCCATTTTCAATAATCGGGCATTCGTAATGGTTGCTGACTGGATGGCCTCCATAGCAGGCATTCCGGCTTCGGTCATGTAAACAAATTCCCGGGCATTTTCCCCATGTTTAAAAACACCGGCATCGGTTCCAAAGGCGATTGGCACTCCTTTTTTATATGCGCGCGCGAACATATCCTGGATCTGAGGTCCTATCTCCCTGGCTTTTGGCACCACCACTTCGGGATAGTAGCCATCTATTTCAGCTTTCTCAGTCACTTCCTTTCCGGCAGTGATAGTCGGCACCAGGTAAGCATCATGCTCTTTCATTAATTCCATAGTTTCATCGCTCATTTTAGTGCCATGCTCTATGGTTTTTACTCCGGCTCTAATGGCACGTTGCATTCCTTCATCGCCGTGTGCGTGAGCCGCAACATGAAAATCGTAATCTTTAGCGGTCTCTACAATTGCCCTGATCTCTTCTTCGGAAAATTGTGGATTTGAACTGCTCTTCGCCACACTTAAAACTCCGCCGGTTGCGGTAATCTTTATCAGGTCGGCGCCGTTTTTATAGCGTTGTCTAACTGCTTTTCGGGCATCATCGATGTTATTCACCACGCCTTCTTTTGGTCCCGGATCGCCCATTAATTCACTGTTCATCCCGTTAGTTGGGTCGGCGTGACCTCCGGTGGTAGCTATAGATTTACCGACAGAAAAAATTCTGGGCCCATCAATTTTGCCTTTATTAATAGCATTACGAAGCGA
The DNA here is from genome assembly GCA_035468275.1 of Salegentibacter sp. Taxonomy (GTDB): domain Bacteria; phylum Bacteroidota; class Bacteroidia; order Flavobacteriales; family Flavobacteriaceae; genus Salegentibacter. The sequence goes on along the minus strand of DATISX010000282.1, from coordinate 7,054 downwards.
AGTATTCACCCCGCTCCCACCAAGTTCCCGAACGGTAGTAAAACCGGCCATTAGGGTGGTTTTTGCAAAACCTACAGCATTGAAAGCATTGTCGGCATCGTTATTAACATAACGCTCAAGATATTTCCCGGGGTTGGTCTCACTTTCCAGGTGAACATGCATATCAATTAACCCAGGCAGCAAGGTTTTATCCTTCATGTCTATAAGAGTGTCAGCATCCTTTTCCGGGGACAGAAATCCGTTTTCAATACTCCTGATCTTATCTCCGGAAATAATGATGGTTTTATCGGTTAAAACCTTTCCGTTTTTAGTGTCTATTATTTTACCGGCCTGGATATAGATATCCTGCGCTTGCAGCTGCATGGAAAGAAATATTCCGAAGCAAAAGATCAAAAGTTTTTTCATAAGCTTTTCTATTTGTTCAAAAAGTCGTTGATTGAGTTAGCAATATAATTAATCTGCTCGTCATCAAGCTCCGTATGCATGGGTAAGGATAAAACTTCCTTTACCAATTGATTAGTTACCGGAAAATCGGCTTCATTATACCTTTCATCCGCATAGGCCTTCTGACTGTGAAGGGGAATTGGATAATAGATCCCGAAAGGTATTCCTTTTTCCTGCAGATGTTTTGCAAGGGCATCCCGTTTTCCGTTTTGGATCTTTAAGGTATATTGATGAAATACATGAGTGTCGGGTTTTCCTGTGATCACCGGAGTGACTACCCCTTCCTGCCCCTCAAATGCAGCATTGTATTTTTCAGCGGCAGATTTCCTGGCTTCGTTATATTTATCAAGTCGAGGTAGTTTAGCTCTTAAAACAGCAGCCTGTAAACTGTCGAGTCGGGAGTTAACTCCAACCACATCATGGTGATAACGCTCATACATTCCATGATTTACAATCCCACGGATAGTATGCGCCAGCTCATCATCGTTAGTGAAGATCGCTCCTCCATCGCCGTAACCTCCAAGGTTTTTAGATGGGAAAAACGAAGTTGCACCCACATGCCCGATTGCACCGGTTTTATAAGATTTTCCATCTTCCGAATGGAAATTTCCACCTATGGCCTGGGCGTTATCTTCAATCACATATAAATTATATTCTTTAGCGATTTTCATGATCTCATCCATTTCAGCCGACTGGCCAAAAAGATGAACAGGAACTATAGCTTTGGTCCTTGGCGTAATAGCTTTTTTGATCGCCTCAGGATCAATATTAAAGGTATCGGGTTTTACGTCCACCAGCACAGGAGTTAACTGTAACAAGGCAATCACTTCTACAGTAGCAGCGAAAGTGAAATCGGCGGTGATCACCTCATCCCCGTGTTTAAGATCAAGCCCCATCATTGCAATTTGCAGGGCATCGGTACCATTAGCACAGGGAATAACATGTTTAACTCCCAAATATTCTTCCAGTTCCTTCTGAAACTGCTGAACCTGAGGTCCGTTTATAAATGCTGTTGATTCTATAACCTCCCGGAACGAGGCGTCTACTTCGTCTTTTATTTCGGCATACTGAGCCTTAAGGTCAACCATTTGTAACTTTTTCATATCTGAATTTTATAGGAAACGAAATTACAAAATATCACCCCCTTCGCCAATCTATTTTCAGGAAAGGCCTATTTTAGCGGAAGAAAAACAGGCTATTGCATTTAATCTATAATCTACTCATAAAATTAACGGAATTGCTCCTGCCCCTTATCGGGATCTTCAGCAAAAAGATGAAACTTTTTGCCGACGGTCGCAAGCAGGTTTTCAGCAACTTGAGGTCCCAACTTAACCCGGATGAAAAACACATCTGGATTCACGCCGCCTCCCTGGGGGAGTTTGAACAGGCTGTTCCGGTTATGGAGTTATTGAAAGAAAAATATCCCGGACACAGGATCCTGGTGAGTTTCTTTTCTCCCTCCGGCTATGAGAACAAAAAGAATCACCCCCTGGCCGATATGATCACCTATCTCCCGCTGGACACCCCTGCAAACGCCCGCGAATTCCTTAATTTAGTAAATCCGGAATTAGTCTTTTTTGTGAAATACGATATCTGGCCCAACTTCCTGGAGGAAATAAAAAAAAGAGGGATACGCTGTTTCCTTATCTCGGGTGTTTTCAGAAAGGATCAGATATATTTTAAAAGCTATGGCGCCTGGATGAAAAAAGCCCTTGGAAGTTTTGAACACATTTTCGTTCAGAATCAGGAGTCGAAGGAACTGCTGGAGAAAAAGGGTTTCAGCAATGTTAGCCTAAGCGGAGATACTCGTTTCGACAGGGTCTCACGACAGCTCACCTATAACAATAAACTGGAAATCCTGGAGAATTTTCTTCAGGAGGAGCTCTGCATCGTAGCCGGCAGCACCTGGCCTGAAGACGAGGAATTGCTGCTGAAGTATATAAATTCAGCACCTTCGGGAGTTAAATTTGTGATCGCCCCTCATGAGATCAAGTCTGAAAAGATCCAAAACCTTAAGGACAGCCTAAAAATTCCAGCTGTTCTGTATTCTGAAACTCCTGATCAGGACCCAAAAGATTTTCAATTACTAATAATTGACAATATTGGTTTGCTTAGCAGAATTTATAGTTATGCAGACATTGCCTATGTTGGAGGGGCGGCCGGTGATACCGGACTTCACAATATCCTGGAACCTGCAACTTTCGGTATTCCGGTAGTAATAGGGAAGAATTTCGAAAAATTCCCGGAGGCACAAAAACTTCAGCAACTAGCAGGATTATTTTCGGTAGCTACTAAAGAGGAACTTACCGGGATCATGAATAAATTGGTCGGGAACGAGAAGTTCCGAAGCAAATCAGGAATGATTGCCGGGCATTTTATTAACTCTAATACAGGATCGACCAAGGTTATAGGGGAGTATTTAGCTTCAAATCCCTAATGATTTTCTTTCTTTTTTAAGATTTCCTGATAAATAATCATAAAAAAGAGCCTTGGTACAGAATTTCAGCTTAATTTCGGCGATTGAACCAAAAACTACAAGTTTATGAAACGTACATTTTTATTAGGAGGTCTATTCCTTGTAAGTACTTTAAGCCTGGTTTCCTGTAGGGAGACCGAAGAGACAGAAAAAGAAGTTATCGTTAGAGAACGGGAGGTAGAAGTAGAAAAAGAAACTCCTGTTGAAACCGAAGAACGCAAAGGCATCCTGGAGAGAACCGGGGAAAGAGTTGACCAGGAAGTTAATGAAGAGATAGACGAGGAAATCGATAGAATTGGGGACGACAATTAGATATAATTCATAGTTTTATCTTAAATAACGGGCTATTCCTGTAATTTTATGAAAAATTTAGCAGTAAATTAATGCTGGCAATTAGTCACATCTCTAATTTTGCTGAATATATAAACTAAAAAACAACCAAATTATGAAGCGACCAATTTTATTACTCGTAATGATATTTACTCTTTCTACCGCTTTAACTTCCTGCAGAGAAGTGAAGGAAGAAGAAAATGAAATGGAAATGCATAGCGATGACATGGATGACATGGATGACATGAATGATGTTGGAGACGATATCGAAGATGCAGTCGATGATACCGGTGATGCTATTGAAAATGCTGCAGATGAAACTGGGGATGCCATTGATAGAGGCGCTCAGGAAGTAGAAGATGAGATTGAAGGAAACGACGATCTTTAATATTTTCCAAATATTGAATTATGAAAAAGTTAGTTTTATTACTGGCCCTTACTTTTAGCACTGCTGCCGTATTCACTTCGTGTAGAGATGATCGTTCCGGTGTTGAAAAAGCTGCAGACGACATTGAAGATGCTGCAGATGACGTAGGTGATGCCATAGACGATGCTACCGACGAGATGTAGTAGCACAAAAAGTATTAACCACAATTTTTTAGAACCCTCCTAGTGAGGGTTCTTTTATACCTCTTTTTTAAAAGACCTTAAATCTCTTTTTAATTCCTCCATAGATTGCTGAAGCTCACGGAAAAGCCCGCTCTGCGAAGGATTATCGAGATTAAAGGTGAGCTTGCTGTTTACCTGCCATAACTCCTGAATGTCATTTACGTTAATTTCAATGGGTAAATATTCCTCATTAAACGAAATTAGAAGCAACTTAGTAGAATCCGGTAATTTCTGAAGTTTCTTGACCAACACCGAATCATATAATACCACTACATAAACTTTATTATTTGAGGTCTGTTCAAGATCCGGAACGGCTTTTCCCAACACCCATTCCCCGGGATAATAATTAGGAAGCATACTATCCCCCTCCACCTGGAAACCGCGATAAGTAGCATTTCGAAACTCCGGCAGGGGAATATCAAAAGCGGGCAGCTGATTATACCACTCCACATCCTGCACGTTATGAGGATAACCTGCTGCTGCTTTTTGGTTCACCATGAGGATATTCTCATTATCGGCACTGTCTACGGTGACCACTTTAGGACTAACATCGCCTTTACTTAGCTGCAGGTATTTCTGACCGCTTTCTCCAAACAACCAGAGAGGATTAATTCCAAACCGACTCAATAGTCCGGCCACTACCTTTCCTGATAATTTAGTGCGACCCCGCTCAATATCGGCTGTGGAATTCTTTATTCCCAGTAGTTCTGCAAATTCAGACTGAGTGAAATTGTTCTCTTCTCTTACTTCCTTAAAGTGCTTGACCTCAATTGACGGCGGTGTTCCCATATCAGAATGTTTTAGGAATTATTCCCAGTATAAATTCAAATTTATTGGATTTATTCCGATAAGACAACAAAAAATCTGGATTTTATAAAAAACTATTGTGCCAGGTACCCTCCGTCTATAGGGTAATAGGCTCCGGAAGCAAAGGAAGATCTGTCCCCGGCTAACCACATGAAAAGCTCCGCAACTTCCTCAGGTTCTCCTAAGCGGCCAATAGGGTGTACTTTAACTAATTGATCAAGCAAATCTTTATCAAGACCATCCAGCAACGGAGTTTTGATGAAGGCAGGACCAACCGAATTTACTCTTATACCTTTCGCCGAATATTCCAAAGCTGCTGTTTTAGTGAGCCCAACCACCCCATGTTTTGCAGCCACATAAGCCCCGGAATTGGCAAAACCAACACTACCCAGAATAGACGCTACATTAATAATTGATCCCTTCCCATTCTTCAGCATAGCGGGAATCTGGTAACGCATTCCGTAAAAAACCCCCGAAAGATTAATCCCGATCACCTTATTCCAGGCCTCAATACCATATTCCCCAACCGGTTTTTGTTCTCCGCCAATCCCGGCATTGTTCACGGCAATATCCAGTTTACCGAAATGGGACATGGCCTCTTCCACGCTTTTTTCTGAATCTTCCGGCTTCGAGGCATCGGCTGCTACAAAGACTGCCTTTCCTCCGCCATCTTTAATTTCATCTATAAGTTCCTTGCCCTTTTTTTCATCGACATCAGTAAGCAAAACCGAAGCACCGTTTTTCGCAAAAAGAAGTGCCGTACTTTTCCCTATTCCGGATGCTGCTCCGGTAATAAGAGCTACTTTTCCTTTTAATTCCATAGTCATGTTTTTTTATGTTATTCCCCTGAAATTACAATCAAATTAAATCAGAAACTATGAGAAAACTCATGAAAGCATATTTTACTTAAATTGCCGGGAAATCGCCCTCATGAAAGCTTTTGTGTTTACACTTCTATTTCTCCCCTGTATTTCGGGGATCGCCCAGGATAAAGCCCTTCCGGAAGGATTTGTATATCTGCACCAAATGATTCCCGGCATTGAACTTGACATCCGGTACGCCGGCGAAAATAATTTCCTTGGCAAACCGGTAAATGGATATAATCGGCCGGTAGCGATCTTAAGCAGTTCTGCTGCGGAAGCCCTGATAAAAGTCCAACACGATTTGATGCAACAGGGTTATTGTCTAAAAATATTTGACGCTTACCGTCCCCAAATCGCGGTAGATCATTTCGTGGTTTGGGCCCGGGATGCAGCCGATACCCTGGCTAAACAGGAATTCTATCCCGATGTTCCTAAATCTGAGCTATTTCAGAAAGGTTACATCGCATCAGAATCAGGGCACTCCCGTGGCAGCACAATAGATCTTACAATAATTGACGCTGAAACCAAAGAAGAACTGGATATGGGTAGCTCTTATGATTTCTTCGGAATTATCTCCCATCATGACTCAGGCCAACCTACAAAAGAGCAAAGAGCCAACCGCGAAATGCTAAAAAGCCTGATGATAAAACACGGCTTTCGTCCTTACTCTGAAGAATGGTGGCACTACACTTTAAGGAACGAGCCATATCCCGAAACCTATTTTGAGTTTCCGGTAGAATAATCCCTCGGCTCGGGATGACATCACCGTTTCACCGCTTGGATTAGGAATCAGGTCGGGACCCAACTATTATCCCATTAAAAAGTCATCTTTTGTCGTTTGCATCCCTAATTTTGTATTTTGAAACCGGATTTCCTCAATAAACTGTCTCCTATGAAAATACTCCATACTGCCGACTGGCATATAGGTAAAAAACTCCATAAACATGAGCTTTCTGAAGATTTTGAGCTCTTTATTGCGTGGTTGTGCGGGTTTATTAAAAATGAGTCAGTGGATGTTTTATTGATATCAGGAGATGTATTCGATCTTGCTAATCCTTCTTCAGAAGCCCGAAAACAATACTACCGCGCTCTGATGAGACTCCGAAAACTCGACTGCAAGCTCATCATAACCGGTGGAAATCACGATTCCCCGGCGATGCTTGACGCTCCACAGGAAATTCTCAGGGAACTGGAAATGCATGTAGTTGGCGGCCTCCCCGAAAACCTGGAAGACCTAATCATCCCTGTAAAAACCAAAAACGCTGAAACCGAGCTGGTAATCGCTGCCGTTCCCTATCTGCGGGATGCCGATCTGCGAAGTGCCGTTGAAGGACAAACCTATGAAGACAGGCTGGAAGCGATACGCATGGGAATTCAGCAGTGTTTTAGTCAGGCGTCCGAATTATGTGAGAGAAAATACCCCGGAATCCCGGCCATCGCCATGGGCCACCTATTTGCAGCAGGGGCTGAAACTTCAGAGAGCGAGCGTGAAATACAAATTGGGAACCTGGCAGCTTTCAATGCG
>DATISX010000281.1:0-3973 GCA_035468275.1 Salegentibacter sp. | reverse complement strand
TAAAAACAAATTTTTTCATGGAAAGAGATTTGTTTCAAGATACGATTTTCGGAAGAATGCTTGTAGTTCTGCTAAATAGAATCCTGAAGCCGTCTGGAAGCTCTCGCTATACTATCCTGCTGGCGTTCCAGTTCGTCCAATTCAAATTCAAAATCTTCCAGGCTTTTCAGAAATAATTCATTTAGCTGAAGCTTGAAATAATTAAATTCAATCGGGATCTCCTCGGCAGTTTTTGCTATCTGCTCCAGGTTTTTATTGCGGCGGCTGGCGAGTTGTTCCAGGACCTGGGCTTTTGTGGCTAAAACGTTCAGGCGGGCGTCAACCGCTTTTGATTGTAGTGTATCGGGAACCGTCGATTTTAAAGACTGCATGATCTGTGAGATTGGCCTCGCGTTTTCGATAATCTGGTTTATACTTGCCGATCTTAAATTATAAATTTCATTTTGGGCAGTGATATAATTCACCCATTGCACGGCGTGTTCCCTGGCTTCAGGGAGCAACTCAACTTCTGTATTTGGAAGACTGATGTTTTTAGCAAGCATGGTAGTATCCATTTCCTGCGAATTGTTCTCATCGGCATTGACATCGCCCTTGCAGCCTGCGAGGATTATTAAGCAGAAAAGTGGTAAGAAGACTTTCATATTCATACAAAGTTAAAGGAAAAATAGGTCTTCTTTTGTGTGAAAATTCAATGATTAACAGATTTTTAAGTTGAGCTTAGGTTTGATCGGTTTTGTTGCGAATACCTTTATAATATTAAATATATTTGCTGAAAATTGAATAAGATGGCCGAAAAAATTTTAATTATAGGTGCCAGCGGGCAAATTGGAACCGAATTGACCTTAAAATTACGGGAACTTCACGGAAATGAAAGTGTAATCGCTAGTGATATTCGCGAAGGGAATGAAGAACTAATGCAATCTGGTCCATTTGAAATTGCTGATGCCACAGATTTATCAGTTATAGAAGATATCATTGAAAAAAATGAAATAGAGGTAGTTTATCTTATGGCAGCAATGTTAAGTGCTACAGCTGAGAAACACCCCATGAAAGCCTGGAATCTTAATATGAATTCTCTTTTTCATATTCTGAACCTTGCAAAAGACAAGAAAATAAAGAAAGTGTTCTGGCCTTCCAGTATTGCGGTTTTTGGACCAACTACGCCCAAGGAAAATACCCCGCAGACCACTATAATGGAGCCTTCTACGGTTTATGGTATCAGTAAACAAACCGGGGAAAGATGGTGTGAATATTTCCATGCAAAATTTGGCGTTGATGTACGAAGTTTGCGTTATCCCGGAATTATAAGCTATAAAACCCTGCCGGGAGGTGGGACTACAGACTATGCGATAGAGATCTTTCACGAAGCGCTTAAAAATAAGTCCTATACCTCATTTTTAAATGAATCTACCGGATTGCCAATGATGTATATGGACGATGCCATTAAAGCAACGATAGACCTTATGGAAGTTCCTTCAGAAAAAGTAAAGATTAGGTCTTCCTATAACCTAAGCGCGATAAGTTTCACTCCAAAAGAATTGGCGGCAGAGATCAAAAAGCACATACCTGAATTCAGAATAGATTATGCTCCGGATTTCAGGCAGGAAATAGCAGATTCCTGGCCTTCTGATATTGATGACAGCAGAGCAAGGGAAGATTGGAACTGGAAGCATCAATACGATCTTAGCACGCTAACCGAAAAAATGCTTACAGGGGTTTCTGAGGCATTTGAGATTTCATAAATAAGAAAATAGAAACAATAAAAAAGCCGCTGATTCAGCGGCTTTTGTAGTTTCGAAAATAGGATAATCTATCTATTCAATAACGCGCACCTGGCTAGCGTTAACTCCTTTTTTTCCTTCAACTTCAACGTACTCAACTTTGTCACCTTCATTCAGAGTTTCCCCATCAAGAGCAGTAACGTGTACGAAGATGTCTCTTCCTGTTTCGTCGTTAGTGATGAATCCGTAACCTTTAGATTCATTGAAAAATTTAACTGTACCTTCCATTGTAAAAAAATAAATAATTAATAAAGTACAAACTTAGTATAATAAAATTGACCTGTCCATAAATATTTAAAAATTATTTTGAAGCACTTTAAAATCAGCCTGTTAATCCAGTCCTTTGTCCCGCATGCGGTCCATATTTTCCTTGGTTAGAGTGTAGTCCTGAAGTCTTTTTCCCTTCCATCTTACATATAGAAAAATAGGCATTAAAATAAAGGCGCTTGCCAGAACAGCTATGCCAATAATCACATCACCTTCTGCCTGATCCTCAAAAGTTCTTATATAAAATCCAACCCCAATCGCGATAAGAATCGCGATTCCTAATATTTTCATTACAGTATTCATCGCTAAACAGTTACTTCTATTAATTTTTGGCGGTAAGCCGTCAATAATTTAGATTTTGAAATAAATCCAATATATTTTTTATCCCTTACTACGGGTAAGTTCCAGGCATTGGTGTCCTGGAATTTCTTCATGATCTCTTTCATATGATCTTTGTCAAGGTCAATAATTTCGGGAGCCCGCTGCATAATTTCGCTAACTTTTACCTCTTCATACATTTTCTGGTCGAACATGATAGGTCTTATATCATCCAGAAGAATGATTCCCATAAAATTACCTTCTTCATCGACAACGGGAAAGATATTCCGGGAAGATTTTATCACACCTTCATGGATAACCTCACCCAGGTTTTTATCAATCTGAATGGGAATGAAATTCTTTTCAATTACCTGCTGAATATTCAATAGGGTAATCACGGCCTGGTCCTTATTATGTGTTATCAGTTCACCTCGGGCTGCGAGATCCATCGTGTACACCGAATGCGGCTGAAATTGTGAGGTAATCACATAAGCTATTGCCGAGGTAATCATCAGTGGTATAAAAAGTTCATAACCGCTGGTTAGCTCAGCAATAAGGAAGATCGCGGTAAGGGGGGCGTGCATGATTCCAGCCATCAAACCGGCCATTCCCACCAGAGTAAAATTACTTACGGAGATGGGATTGTTCAAAATACCGAGGTTGTTTATAATAAGCGCGAAACTATGGCCCATCGCACTGCCCATAAAAAGCACAGGTGCGAAAATTCCGCCTATTCCACCGGCGCCCACAGTTAAGGAGGTCGCAATAATCTTAAAAATCACAAGCCCTGCAAGTAGGCCGATCACTACCCAGATATTATCCATATACTCATCAAAAAATGATGTTTGCAGGGCATACATGTAATTCTCCTGTAAGAGATTATTGATAACATCATAGCCTTCCCCGTAAAGTGGAGGGATGAAGAAAATAAGAATTCCGAGGCCAAATCCACCTAACAGCAGCCGGTATAACTGAGATTTTATATTGCTGAAAAATCTGGTGACCTTAAAATAGATCTTTGTAAAATAAATTGAACAAACTGAAGCCAGTACGCCCAATAAAACATAAAATGGTACTTCAGAAATATTGAATTCATCGGTTAGCTGGTAATGCAGAATAATATCAGATCCGAAGAAAAAATAGGAGGTAAGGATCGCTGAAATCGAAGCGATAAGTAACGGGATCATCGATGCCAAAGTGAGATCCAGACTGAATATTTCTATGGCAAAAATAATTGCTGCCACCGGAGCTTTAAAAAGTGAGGACATTGCTCCTGCGGCCGCACAACCAATTAATAGCGTTCGGGAAGCCTGGTTCATTTTAAAAAATCTTGAAAGATTCGAGCTAATCGCTGAACCTGTGGCTACCGTGGGAGCCTCCAATCCTACAGATCCCCCAAAACCTACGGTAAGTGGTGCGGTGAGAAGTGAAGCATAGGATTGAAATTTGCGCATAAACCCCTGACGTTTCGAAATAGCGTGCAGGGTAGTGGGAATCCCACTTCCGATATCTTTTTTTATACCGAATTTGATAATCAGTATGGTAAGAGCCAAACCGATAACCGGAAAAATAAAGTAAAATGCAGTGTGGTAATTTGCTATAAATTC
>DATISX010000280.1:0-13234 GCA_035468275.1 Salegentibacter sp. | reverse complement strand
GCCGAAGCCCCTGAAAAACCTGGGAATATAGGCGCACTTTTACGCACGGCAGATGCTGCAGGTTTAGACGGGGTGATCATCGCCAATCCAAAAACCGATCTTTATAATCCCAATATCATCCGCTCCAGCGTGGGTTGTGTTTTCACCACGCCAATCGCCACGGGTAGCACAGAAGAAATCATTGAATTCTTAAAAGCAAAAAATATAAAAATCTATGCCGCGGCACTTCAGGCTTCAAAGGAATATACTAAGGTAGATTACTCTGCAGCTTCGGCCATAGTCGTGGGAACAGAAGCTACCGGGCTCGAAGATTCCTGGCTGGAAAATTCAGAAGAAAATATCATAATCCAGATGGGAGGCGAAATAGATTCCATGAATGTTTCTGTTGCTGCCGGAATTCTTATTTTTGAAGCAAAGAGACAACGATCTCTTCAGCATTAAACCCCAAAAATTTAAGCACTTGAATCCCGAAACTCTATATTTTATCATCCTTGCGATAATCGTCCTGGATTTCCTTGTCGATAAGATCCTGGACAGCCTGAACGCGAAACATTTCGATGACCCGGTACCCGAAGAATTGCAGGATGTTTACGACGATGAAGCCTACCAAAAATCTCAGCGTTATAAAAAGGAGCGTTACCGCTTTGGTATCATCACCTCCTCCTTTTCCCTGGCGCTAACTCTCGCGTTTATTATTCTGGGTGGTTTCCCCTGGGTTGATGACATTGCAAGAAGTCTTAGCGAAAACCCGATTGTGATAGCTCTTATTTTCTTCGGAATTATTATGCTTGGAAGCGATATCCTTACTACTCCCTTTTCCTGGTACAGCACTTTTGTGATTGAGGAAAAATATGGTTTCAATAAAACCACTAAAAAGACTTTCTGGCTGGATAAATTAAAGGGCTGGTTAATGATGATAATTATTGGCGGCGGTATCCTGGCCGCGATTGTCTGGTTTTACGAATTCGCCGGAAATGACTTCTGGTGGTATACCTGGATCCTGGTAGCTGTCTCGGTGGTCTTTATGAATATGTTCTACGCCAAACTCATTGTTCCTATCTTCAATAAGCAAAGTCCGCTGGAAGAAGGTTCCCTACGGAATAAAATAGAAGCCTATGCAAAAAGTGTAGGTTTTAAACTGGATAATATCTTTGTAATAGATGGCTCTAAAAGGAGCACCAAAGCAAATGCTTATTTTTCAGGCTTTGGAAGGGAAAAGAGAATCACTTTATATGACACCCTTATCAATGATCTGGCGGAAGATGAAATTGTAGCGGTGCTGGCTCATGAAGTTGGACATTATAAGAAAAAACACATCATAGTTAATCTGATAGTTTCGGTGCTCACGACCGGATTTACGCTTTGGCTTCTCTCTTTATTTGTGGGTAGCCCTGTTTTATCTCAGGCTTTAGGGGTGGAAATTCCGTCTTTTCACGTGGGACTCGTCGCCTTTGGAATTCTTTACAGTCCAATTTCGGAAATCACGGGGTTGATCATGAACCTGCTTTCCAGAAAATTTGAATATCAGGCTGATGATTATGCAAGGGAAACCTATTCGGCGCAACCGCTTATTTCAGGTCTCAAAAAGCTGTCAGGTAACAACTTAAGCAACCTTACCCCGCATAAAGCCTATGTTTTTGTACATTACTCTCATCCCCCATTATTGGAAAGATTCAGGAATTTAAGCAGGGCTTGATTTTTGTTTCATAAAATTCTAAATCGTATATTCAGTTTATGACAGAAGCAGTTACAGAAGCGGAAAATAAAAAAATTGCCAGGCAATATAAAGAGCTCCTGCGAATAAGTTATCGCAGTTTAACCGATGAGGATAAGAAACTTATCCGGAAAGCTTTTGATATTTCGGTAGAGGCGCACAAAGATCAGCGTAGAAGATCGGGCGAGGCTTATATTTTCCATCCAATTGCTGTCGCTAAAATTGTAGCTTCAGAAATTGGGCTGGATGCGACTTCAATTGCTGCCGCTTTGCTTCATGACGTGGTAGAGGACACCAAATATACCCTGGAAGAAATTGAGGCAATGTTCGGAGATACCGTAGCCAAAATTGTGGACGGACTTACCAAGATCTCCAGTCTGAGAAAAGATAAGGATGTTTCCCTTCAGGCTGAAAATTTCAGAAAGATGCTATTAACCCTTAATGATGATGTGAGGGTAATAATCATTAAGATAGCAGACAGGTTGCACAACATGCAAACCATGGATTCGATGCGGCCCGATAAACAGGAAAAGATCGCTTCGGAAACCCTTTACATCTATGCCCCGTTAGCTCACAGAATTGGCCTGTATAATATTAAAACAGAACTGGAGGATCTGGGTTTAAAATATACTGAACCTGATATTTACCATGAGATTCACACCAAAATAAAAGAAAGCAAGGAGGAACAGGATGCTTATATCAAGGAGTTCTCCCGAATAATCGAAGATTCTCTTAATCAGGAGGATTTGAAATATGATATCAAAGGTAGACCAAAATCAATATATTCTATAAACCGTAAGATGAAGACACAAAATGTGTCTTTTGATGAGGTTTACGACAAATTTGCGATCAGGATTATTTATAAAAGCGATCCCCTCAATGAAAAGTTCCTGGCCTGGAAGATCTATTCTATAGTTACAGATCACTTCCGACCTAATCCTACTCGTTTGCGCGACTGGATCTCTTCTCCCAAATCCACAGGATACGAAGCCCTGCACATTACCGTTATGGGGCCCAAAGGCCGGTGGGTGGAAGTACAGATTAGAAGTGAGCGCATGAACGAGATCGCCGAAAAAGGTTATGCTGCCCATTATAAATATAAACAGGGAGATGTTCAGGAAGACCACGGAATTGAAGAGTGGCTTAATAAACTTCAGGAAGCCCTTGAGAATCCCGATGTAAACGCGGTAGATTTTGTGGAACAGTTTAAGCTCAACCTTTATTCAAAAGAGATCTTTGTTTTTACGCCCCAGGGAGATCTTAAATCTCTTCCCAAGGGCTCTACCCCATTGGATTTCGCTTTCAGCATACATACTGAGATTGGCTTAAGAACCCGTGGCGCCAGGGTAAACAATAAATTGGTACCCCTGAGTCATGAGCTGAAAAGCGGAGATCAGGTTGAAATTATCACTTCAGAAAACGCTAAGCCTAATATAAACTGGCTGGATTATGCCACCACAGCAAGGGCAAGGGCCAAGATCAAATCTTCGTTAAAAGATGAAAAGAAAGAGATCGCGGAAGATGGAAAGGCCATCCTGGCAAGAAAATTAAAGGCCCAGAAGATTCCTTTCAATGAGAAGTCGGTAAATGAACTGGTTGTCTTTTTCAATTTAAAAACCAGCCTGGACCTGTTTTATCGTGTTGGTATTGGTAAAATAGACAACCAGAAACTCAAGGATTTTGCCAACTCCAGGAGTAATGCGCTGGTAAGTTATATTAAGCGCAAGATCAATAAACCCGTAATTGCTGAAGATCTCAATAAGGACGAGATCACCACCAGGTACGATCAGCTGGTTTTTGGTCGTGATGAAGATGAAACCCTGGAATATAAACTAGCAAATTGCTGCAACCCTATTCCCGGAGATAAGGTATTTGGTTTCGTAACCGTAAATGAAGGAATAAAAGTTCATAAGAAGGATTGCCCAAACGCCCTTCAGCTTCAAAGCAATTACGCTTACAGGATCATTCCGGCGAAATGGATAGATTCATCCCAACAGGACTTTAAAGCCGTTATAAAACTTACCGGATTGGACAATGTTGGTTTGGTTAGCGAGGTTACAAAAGAAATCTCCAGCAATCTGAGCGTCAACATGAAAAAGATTAATTTTGAGAGTCTGGATGGGGTCTTTAATGGAAGAATTACCCTGGTGGTAAAAAACAATTCCATTTTGAATAAGATCATAGACAGGCTGAAAAAAATTAACGGCATTGACAAGGTTAGCCGTGAATAATCCAATACCTTTGTAATCCAATTATGAGCAAAAAAGTTGTAAATAAGAACGATCAGGCTGTTGTAAAAAATGTTTTTACGAAATTCCTGGAAGAAAAGGGACATCGAAAAACTCCTGAGCGTTTCGCAATCTTACAGGAGATCTATAATAACGACGACCATTTTGATATTGAATCTTTATATATCAAAATGAAGAACAAAAAATACCGTGTAAGTCGTGCCACACTTTACAATACCATAGAATTACTCCTGGCCTGCGGACTGGTTAGAAAGCACCAGTTTGGGCAGAATCAGGCGCAATACGAAAAGTCTTATTTCGACAGAAATCACGATCATATCATACTTACCGATACCGGAGAAGTGATAGAATTCTGCGATCCACGAATCCAGTCTATCAAACAAACTATAGAAGAGGTTTTTGATATAGAAATCAGTAAACATTCTTTATACTTTTACGGCAACAAAAAAACAACCACTTAACCTAATATTTCATGGCGGTAGATTTACTACTCGGTCTTCAATGGGGAGACGAAGGCAAAGGAAAAATTGTTGATGTTCTTACCTCAGATTACGATATAATAGCGAGATTCAAGGGAGGCCCCAATGCAGGGCACACCCTGGAATTCGACGGTCAAAAACACGTTTTACACACCATTCCATCAGGGATCTTTCACGAGAAAACTATAAACCTTGTAGGAAATGGGGTGGTAATAGACCCGGTTATCTTTAAAAAAGAACTGAAGAACCTGGACAAACATAATATCGATTATAAATCTAAACTTCTAATTTCCAGAAAAGCTCATTTAATCCTGCCCACCCACCGTTTGCTGGATGCGGCTTCTGAAGCTTCAAAAGGAAAAGCGAAGATTGGTTCTACCCTTAAAGGAATTGGACCAACCTATATGGATAAAACCGGGCGAAACGGAATTCGCGTTGGTGACCTGGAACTGGAAAACTGGAAAGATAAATACCGTGCCCTTGCCGATAAGCACGAAAAGATGATACAATTCTACAATGTAGACTTGCAGTATGATCTAGCCGAGCTAGAACAGGAGTTCTGCGATGCCGTAGATACTTTAAAGGAACTGCAATTTATAGACAGTGAAGCTTTTTTACATCAGGCGCAAAAAGAAGGAAAAACAATTCTTGCTGAAGGCGCTCAGGGTTCCTTACTGGATATAGATTTTGGAACCTATCCCTTTGTGACTTCTTCAACTACTACTGCGGCCGGAGCTTGTACAGGTTTAGGGGTAGCCCCGAACCAAATTGGAGAGGCCTATGGAATTTTTAAAGCATATACCACTCGTGTTGGAAGCGGCCCCTTCCCTACCGAACTCTTTGATGAAGATGGTGAAACTATGGGACGTGTTGGAAATGAATTTGGCGCCACCACCGGTAGAGCTCGCAGATGCGGCTGGCTGGATCTTGTGGCACTTAAATATGCCGTTCAGATTAATGGAATCACCCAACTGATCATGATGAAAGGGGATGTTCTTAGTGGTTTTAAAACTCTAAAGGTTTGTACCGCGTACAATTATCAGGGGGAAAAGATCAGGCATTTACCCTATAATATTGAAGCCGAAAATGTTACTCCGGTTTACACCGAACTTAAAGGCTGGGCAGCCGATCTTACCGGAATGACCAAAGCTTCTGAACTTCCAAAGGAATTCAACGAATATGTGGAATATCTCGAAAAGGAATTACAGGTGCCAATTAAAGTAGTATCTGTAGGACCAGATAGAAAACAAACTATTCTCAGGTAACTGAAAATAAGATTTTAAAAAAAGGCCGGTTAAATTATAACCGGTCTTTCTTGTTTTAAAACCCTGTGAACACTGCTATCTTCCACATGTTGTATTAATAACAGGAATTACAATCATTTCTTTCTATTTTCGTTATTTTTGATTAAAATTTCTTCAGCTTGAAAAAGATTTTCATTTATTTCTTTATTGCGTTTCTTTCCGCAGGAACTCTTCCTGCGCAGGAAGGGCGAAAGATCGATTATACCAGCGACAGGACGCTCAAAAACGAAGAAAAATATCCGGGAGCGATCATATTGGGGAAAGTTGACAATCAGGTGTATTTTATTCACGAGGGAATTGAAATCTGGTGCGACCAGGCCATTCATTACGATCAGGATAATTTTTTTAAAGCCTACGGAAATGTTAGAATGCAACAGGGCGATACCGTGAAAATGCAAAGCGATTACGCCGAATACAACGGAAACACCCAGTTTGCCTTTGCCAGCGGAAAAGTGAAGATGGAGCGACCGCAAACCACCCTGGAGACCGACAGCCTCTTCTTTGATCGAAATAAACAGGAAGCATACTACCGAAGCGGCGGAAAAGTAACCGACACCGCCAGTGTACTCACCAGCAATATCGGAAGGTATTTTCTTGAAGAAGATAAATATTCCTTTGTTTCAGAGGTGGTTCTAACCAATCCCGAATACGTGATCAATTCAGAACAACTGGATTTTTATTCTGATAGTGGCCACGCTTATCTCTATGGACCTACTACCATTGAAAGTGAGACCAGCACGGTTTATTGCGAACGCGGATTTTACGATACCCGGGGAGATACCGGTTATTTTGTTAAGAATTCCCGCATCGATTATGAAAACCGCCGCGTTGAAGGGGACAGCTTATTCTTTAACCGGAATACCAACTTTGCTTCCGCTACAAATAATATTAAAGTTACCGATACTATTAATAAAAGTCTCGTAACCGGCCATTATGCCGAGGTTTTCCGGGACAAAGATTCGGTGTTTATCACAAAAAGAGCGGTTGCCGCCTCGGTGCAGGACAATGATTCGCTTTTTATTCACAGTGATACTATTATGATCACCGGGCAACCCGATAAACGTGTAATCAGAGGTTACTACGATGTCAGACTTTTTAAAAGCGATATGAGTGGGAAAAGCGACTCCATCTATACCGACCAGGCTTCGGGGCTCACAAAATTAATTAATATTAACGATGGGCCTGTAACTTCCATTACTTTGAGACGCAATCCTATTCTATGGTCAGGAGAAAGTCAGATGACAGGAGACACCATCCATTTGCAAAGCAATGTGGAAACCGAAAAACTGGATTCCCTGCGCGTTTTCAATAATGCCTTCTTAATTCAGAAGGATTCCATTGAAGGTTATAACCAGGTTAAAGGACAGGATTTGGTTGGGCTCTTTAATGATAATGAACTTTTCCAGGTAGACATTAATAAAAATACCGAGACCCTCTTTTATAGCAGGAATGAAAGTGATGAGCTAATAGGTATTAATAAAACGCTCTCCAGTTCTATTAAGATCATCTTCGAAAATCAGGAAATTGACTATATCGATTATATTACCAATGTAGATGGCACCCTGACGCCGGAAGAAGATTTTCCGGTAAATGCACGGCAGTTAACCGGATTTAACTGGCGGGGTGAGGAACGCCTGCTGAGCAAAGAAGATCTTTTTAAAGGAAAACCTGCGCCAAAATTAACTCCTATTCGGGGAATTCCCCTACCTGAGGAGGCTGAAGAGTTCTTTGATGAACGCGAGGATGATGACTTGCTGCTCAATGAAAATTCCAGATTACGCCCGGAAGACCTTCAAAATCAAAAGAATGATACCACGGCTACCGCTCAGGACAGTTTAAGAATTCCTGAAAGATTGCAGGAAAGGAAAAAAGATACCACAACAACCAGAAGAGATAGCCTTCCCGAGGAGCCTGATTACAGGAAAGAGGAAGAAGAATTACTGAAACAGCTGAAGGAACAAAGTCCCGAGGAGGAAGAAGAAGGAGGAAATAATTGAAGGAGGATTTTTTAAAATACCAGGCACAAACAACGCCACATCCACTGGCTTTGGAGGTTTCCCATGCAAAAGGCTCGTACATCTACACCACCGATGGTTTAAAGCATCTGGATTTTGTTGCGGGAGTTTCAGCCTGTAGCCTTGGGCATTGTCATCCGCGGGTGGTGGAAGCTATCCGGGAGCAGGCAGAGAAATACCTTCACGTAATGGTTTACGGGGAATACGCTCAGCAACCGGCAGTGGAACTCACAAAATTACTGGCTCAGCATTTTCCCCGGCCCTTGGAAAAAACATATTTAACCAATTCGGGAACCGAAGCTATTGAAGGCTCGCTTAAATTAGCCCGACGCTATACCGGCCGAACTGAAATCCTCGCCGCCAGAAATGCCTACCATGGAAATACCATGGGTTCTCTTAGTCTTATGAATTACGAAGAAAGGCAAAAACCCTTCAGGCCATTGCTGGGAGATATTGGTTTTTTTGACTTTAATTCGGAAGTCGATCTCGAAAAGATCACAGAAAGAACCGCTGCCGTTATCGTAGAAACCATACAGGGTGGTGCAGGAATCATTCTTCCGAAGGATGATTATTTAAAAAAACTGAAGGAACGTTGCGTTGAAGTTGGGGCTTTATTGATCCTGGATGAGATCCAACCCGGGTTTGGGCGCACCGGCAAACTTTTCGGATTTGAGAATTTTGATGTAGTT
The DNA here is from genome assembly GCA_035468275.1 of Salegentibacter sp. Taxonomy (GTDB): domain Bacteria; phylum Bacteroidota; class Bacteroidia; order Flavobacteriales; family Flavobacteriaceae; genus Salegentibacter. The sequence goes on along the minus strand of DATISX010000280.1, from coordinate 4,784 downwards.
CCTGATATCGTTGCTATGGGTAAAGGTATGGGGGGTGGAATGCCTGTTGGGGCTTTTTCGGCTTCTTCAGAAATTATGGACAGTCTTAGCGATAATCCCAAAATGGGACACATTACCACCTTTGGAGGACATCCGGTAATAGCGGCAGCAGCCCTGGCAACTTTAAGGGAAATAACCGAAACTGACCTTATGGCAGCGACGCTTCAGAAGGAAAAATTAATCAGAAAAACACTCGTGCATCCTTTAATCCGGGAAATTCGAGGCATGGGTCTAATGCTCGCCCTCATATTTCCTTCAGCAGAAATAGCCAATGAAGTTATTTTAAAATGTAAAGAACGCCAGCTAATTCTTTTCTGGTTATTATTCGAAAAAAAGGCCGTTAGAATTACTCCGCCGCTTACTATTTCAGAAGAGGAACTTTTGGAAGGATGTGGCATTATTCTTGACGTAATAGAAAATATCAATAATCAAGAAATAACCTGTTAATTAATTTGTTAACAACAATATAAATTTTTGGGATTTTCTTCAGGATTCATTTATAATTTTAGAACTGTAGAAATCCCGTAATCCCCAGTCAATGCAATTAAGCCATAACGACGAAAACCATTTCTCACTCTCCCGCTTCGAATCTATGTTAAAAACAAACGACGTTTTGTTTTTCGATTCCAACGAATTTGAGAATATCATTAATTACTACCTGGAAAACGGCAAAATAGCTTTGGCTAAGAAAGCTGTTAAGCTGGGATTGGCACAGCATCCAGGTTCTACCAACCTTAAGCTTTTTAAGGTTGAGATTCTTGTTTTTGAAGACAAACTGGATCTTGCCGACGGACTGCTTAGTGAACTTCAGGATTTGGAAGCTTCCAATGAGGAGATCTATATACAAAAAGCCCAAATTTTTTCCAAAAGAGACAACCATCTAAAGGCAATTCAGATGCTCGAAATGGCGCTGGAAAACACTCTGGATGAAGCTGAAGTATTTTCGCTTATCGGAATGGAATATCTTTTCCTTGAGGATTTTGAGAACGCCAAGTACAGTTTTATGAAATGCCTGGAGGCCGATGAAGAAGATTATTCGGCTCTTTATAATATTATGTATTGCTTTGATTTTCTTGACCAGAAGGAGGAAGCCATTGATTACCTGAATATGTACCTGGATAAAAATCCGTACTGCGAGGTGGCATGGCACCAGGTTGGAAAACAGTATTTTGATCTGAAAGATTATCAAAAGGCACTTTCAGCCTTTGATTTCGCCATAATTAGCGATGATAATTTTATAGGTGCATATCTGGAAAAAGGAAAGGTGCTTGAAAAATTAGGACGATATAACGAGGCGATTGAAAACTACGAAATAACCCTGGAACTGGACGATCCTACTTCCTTTGCATATTTACGCATCGGTAAAAGCTTTGAGAAATTAGGTTCAGATGAACTCGCTTTAAAACATTATAAAAAATGTGTCCACGAAGATCCGCTTCTGGATAAAGGCTGGATCGCAATAACCGATTTCTACATCAGAACAAAGAACTTTCAGAAAGCCCTTTACTATATCAATAAAGCTATAAGTATCGACGAAGAAAACGTTCTTTACTGGAAGCGCTATGCAAAGATTAATAATCGTCTGAAATTCTACGAAGAAGCAGAGCACGGTTATAAAAAGAGTCTTGAATTAGGCAATTACGAACTGGAAACCTGGATAAAACGCTGTGATATTCTTATCGATTTAGGGGAATATGAAATTGCCGTTAAGAATCTTAATCAGGCTTTGGAATTTCATCCGGAGTCGGCAGAGATCGAATTCAGGCTTGCCGGATTGTATTTCAATCTCAACGAAGGAGAGAAAGCATATTATCACCTTAATAATGGTCTTAAAGCAGATGCCGAATATTATATCATAATCGAAGAACTTTTCCCAAACATCTTTCAGCGTAAAAGCGTAAAAGAAATTATAAATTCCTTTATAAACCTCTCTTAGTTATTTTGCTAACTTTGGACGGAATTTATAATTTTTTAGGATGCAAAGAAGCTTTTATGATTACCTCACTATAAGCTTAAAAGGTATGGCTATGGGAGCAGCCGATGTTGTTCCCGGAGTCTCGGGCGGTACAATAGCTTTTATTTCAGGAATTTACGAAGAACTTATTTCCACCATAAGTGGAGTAAAACCTTCCTTGATAAAAATCTGGAGGACCGAGGGCTTTAAAGCGATGTGGAAGGAACTCAACGGCCCTTTTTTACTTGCACTTGTTTCAGGTATTCTCATTAGTATTTTCACCCTGATGAGACTGGCCGGTTATCTCCTGGAAAATCATCCTATTCTTATCTGGTCTTTCTTTTTTGGTTTGGTGGTCGCCAGCGTATGGTACGTAGGCAGCCAGATCCCCAGATGGAATTTTAAGGTTGTATTATCCCTTATAATAGGTGCTGGTGTAGCTTTCTATATCGTTTCTTTACCTCCCCTGGGAGCCAATACCAGTAGCATTTTTATTTTTCTTGCCGGGGCCATTGCCATTTGTGCGATGATCCTCCCGGGTATTTCCGGCGCATTTATCCTGGTCTTACTGGGAGCTTATAAAACCATAATTGAAGCGGTAGAGGATTTCGACTTTAAGACTATCGGGATATTTGCTGTGGGTGCCATAGTAGGTTTATTGAGTTTTTCAAAGTTATTAAAATGGCTTTTCGTACATTATACCAACGTCACTTTAGCTGTACTCACAGGATTCATTGCAGGTTCCCTGAATAAAATATGGCCATGGAAAGAAGTTCTGAAAAGAGAATTTTATGGCGGGAAGGAAGTGATTTTGGATGACGCCTCGGTTTTACCCTGGAATTTTAATGGTGATCCTAAAATCCTACCTGCAATTTTATTAATGTTGGCGGGCTTTCTGTTAATTTTCCTTCTGGAACGCTTTGCCAGTAAAAAACCAGAACAGGAAAATGCAGAAGACTAGAACCCTTACCGATAAAGTACTCTTGGTGCTTAAAGGTTTGGCAATGGGTGCCGCCAATAAAGTCCCCGGAATTTCGGGTGGCGTGGTGGCCTTTGTGGCCGGGTTCTATGAAGAATTTATTTATTCGCTTCAGAAGATCAATTTAAAGGCTCTTAAACTGCTTTTAAATGGAAGGTTCAGAAGTCTGTATCAATATGTAAACGGAAGATTTCTAGGTCTGCTTATCCTGGGTATGCTCATTAGCTATTTTAGTGTTTCCAAGCTACTGGATATTCTGATGCTGGAATATGAACTTTTTGTGTGGGCATCTTTCTTCGGGATGATCATCGGCTCTATCTACTACATCAGTAAGGATTTTGAAGAATGGAGTTCCCGCAGTCTGGTTTTTGTAGCTATTGGAATTATGGCCGGAATTGCCATCAGTTTCCTGGAACCCGCAAAAGAGAACGACAATCTCTGGTTCGTATTTTTCTGCGGAATGGTTGGCGTATCAGGCATGACGCTCCCGGGACTTTCAGGCTCCTTTATCCTTATTCTCCTTGGAAATTATGTGCTTTTGCTGGTAGACTCGGTAAATGCCCTTTACGACACTATAGCCGATCTTTTCCTGCTGGATTTCAGTTTTGTTGATAATGCTGAAAGAATGCGGCTTCTGAAGGTAATGACGGTTTTTGCGCTTGGTTCTCTTGCCGGTTTGGTGAGTTTATCCCATCTTCTTGGATTTGTACTTAAACATTATAAAAAAGATACTTTCGCTACTATCATCGGGTTCATAACCGGATCGCTGGGAGTGGTTTGGCCCTGGAAAGAAAAAATTTATGTAACCGCAGCAGATGGAAGTATTGTGATTGATAGTGCCGGAAACAAAGTCCTGGATAATTATGACAGGTACTTTCCCGCTTTCAATACTTCGGAAACCTGGCTTGCTGTCTTTTTCATTTTTATTGGAATCATTTTGGTCCTGGGGCTCGCCTGGTATGAAAAGAAAAATTCTCAAGTAAAACCCGCACAATGACAATCTACGGCCTTGTTGGTAAAAACATAGATTATTCTTTTTCCAGAACCTATTTTGCAGAAAAATTCAAAAGGGAAAACATCACTGCAGAGTACCGCAATTTTGACCTCCAGGAGATTACTGAGTTTCCTGAAATCTTAAAAAACACTCCCGGACTTTCCGGCTTAAACGTTACCATTCCTTATAAACAGGCCGTTATTCCCTACCTGGATAAACTTTCTCAAGAGGCGAAAAAAATAGGAGCTGTAAATACGATTAAGATCGAAAAAGACGGACAATTAACCGGCTACAATACCGATTATATCGGCTTCCGGAAATCTATTGAAGCATTTCTGAAACCACATCATAAAAAAGCGCTGGTACTCGGTACGGGTGGTGCTTCCAAAGCCATAGCCTATGCGCTGAAGGAACTGGGAATTGAGTGCCGTTTTGTGTCCCGGAATGCCGATGTAGATCAACTCGATTACCAGAATTTAAATGAAGAAATTTTTCAGGAATTCCACATAATAATAAATTGCACTCCATTAGGCACCTTTCCGGCAGTTGAAAAATATCCGCAAATTCCCGTGGAGCACCTAAACAACTCGCATTTATTGTTCGATCTTATCTACAATCCGGAAACCACCAGACTTATGGAACTCGCTCGCCAACAATCTGCTACGGCCATTAATGGCCTTAAAATGCTTGAGTTGCAAGCCGAAGCTGCCTGGGAAATCTGGAATTCCTAATTCTCTTACCTCATAGTTTTTAATCGGTACAAATAAAGGCAATTGTTTGTCCAATTTTAGGGGAGTTACTATCTTTCAGCCTAAATA
>DATISX010000279.1:0-2995 GCA_035468275.1 Salegentibacter sp. | reverse complement strand
AAGGTACAAAAAAGGGGCGTTAAAGCCCCGTAATTGTTGATATTTAATATCATTTGATATCAAATGATATCAACGAAAATTACATGTTTATTTTCCAATACAGAAATTAGCAAAAATATTCCCCAGCAGTTCGTCATTTGTAACTTCCCCGGTGATCTCACCGAAATGGTAAAGAGCTTGCCGTATATCAATAGCAAGAAGATCTCCTGAAAGATTGGCATTCAAACCTTCCTGCACCCGGTTGATCTCTTCCAGAGCGCTGAGTAGTGCGTTATAATGACGGGAGTTGGTGACGATGGTGTTGTTGTTGCGAAGTTCACCCGTATTGACAAAATTCAATAATTTCATCTGGAGTTCTTCAATTCCAATATTTTCTTTGGCAGAGATTGGTAGAAAATGAGAGCCTTCGACTCCGCTCAGGCTGACAGTTAGTTTTCCAAGATCTTCCTCAGATATACGATCTGTTTTATTGGCCACTATAATAAGTGGTTTATGCGGAAATTTATTCCTGATTTTGCCGATTTCGGTCTTCATCTGATCTAAGGTTCGACTGTCTTCAGCCGTCAACAAAGAACTGTCAACCGACAACTGAGAACTGTCAACTAAATAGACCACTACCTGCGCCTGACTTATCTTTTCAAAAGTCTTCTTTATTCCAAGGCCTTCTATCACATCTTCTGTTTCCCTGATCCCGGCGGTATCTATGAACCGGAAGCCGACTCCGCCAATTGTGATCTCATCCTCGATAGTGTCACGGGTGGTTCCTGCGATTTCAGATACGATGGCACGTTCTTCATTTAGTAAAGCATTGAGAAGAGTTGATTTCCCAACATTCGGTTCTCCAACGATAGCAACAGGAATTCCGTTTTTGAGCACATTCCCTATGGCAAACGAGTCGATAAGTTTTTTAAGCACATTTTGAATTCTGGAAACGAGTTCCCTAAACTGATCCCTGTTTGCAAACTCTACATCCTCCTCGGCAAAATCAAGTTCCAGTTCGATAAGGGAAGCAAAATTGAGCAGTTCCTGTCGAAGGCGCTGAATTTCATTAGAGAATCCGCCGCGCATTTGTTGCATGGCAAGCTGGTGTGATGCTTGATTTTCGGAAGAAATTAGATCTGCTACAGCTTCTGCCTGGCTCAGGTCCATTTTTCCGTTCAGGAAAGCGCGTAATGTAAATTCTCCCGCTTCAGCACTGCGGCAGCCTTTTCTAATCAATAACTGAATGATCTCCCGTTGAATATAAGAGCTTCCATGACAGGAGATCTCAATGGTATTCTCCCCGGTGTATGATTTGGTTCCCTTAAAAATCGATATCAGCACTTCATCAATGATGCGTTGCCCATCTAATATATTTCCAAGGTGTAAGGTATGAGAAAGCATAGAAGAAATATCTTTTCCGCTTTTTGCATGAAACAGCGGAGCGACTATTGATAAAGCATCAGGTCCCGAAACCCTTATGATGGCTATTGCTCCTGCGCCATGGGGTGTTGCCAGGGCAACAATATTGTCGTTAATTCTCATTCTGCAAATATAAGCCACTTCCTGCTGGCCTGCAAAGGCCGCATTTGAGAAAGAAATAAGAGCATTTTGCAAAGTGGGAGATAGATTCTGCCAAAGTTTTTCCCGTACCAAAATTAAATTTTCACATGTTTGGTATACATAGTACTGATTATAACCAAAAACTGAAATATTTTTTATAACTTTACATAAATATTAAAAGTTCATCTATCAAAAAAACCATCTTTAAAACTTAAATCATGAGAGAAGACAAACAATTATTAATGATTACCCACCTTTCCCAATTATTGAACCTAATCACCGGGTTTGGGGGATTTATAGTTCCACTTATTATTTGGCTAACGCAGAAAGATAAAGTGTTGGGAATGGACGAGCACGGGAAGATGATAATGAATTTCCAGATTAGCCTTTTTATATATTTAATAATTAGTATCCCTCTTATCATACTTTTTGGATTAGGAATATTTATAATGATCGCAATAGGAATACTTTCTCTTGTCTTCCCGATTATCAATGCTATTAGAGTGAGTAATGGGGAAAGACCTGATTATCCATTGAGTATTCAGTTTTTGAAATAGAAGGCCCCCTTACCCCCAAATGGGGAATTAAATGGTGGGATTAAGCCTGAAATAGTTTCCCGCGGAATTCGCAGAATTTCGCAGAATAAAAAAACACCATCTGGTTTTCCAAATGGTGTTTTTAATTTTCAATCTAATAAATTACATTATTCAGCGTCCCGGTAACAGTGTTCCCCCTTCGGGGGCTAGGGGGATTTTAATTGTTCAACATTACCGGCATAACCAGCATAGTGATCTTTTCACCTTCATCCAGTCCATCAACCGGAGTAAGGATACCCGCACGGTTTGGAAGACTCATTTCCAGTTGTACTTCATTTGCGTTGAGGTTGCTTAGCATTTCGGTTAAGAACCGTGAGTTGAAACCTATTTGCATATCATCTCCCTGATAAGAACAGGTCAACCGCTCTTCGGCTTTGTTGCTGTAGTCGATATCTTCAGCAGAAATATTTAACTCGGCACCGGCGATCTTAAGTCTTACCTGATGTGTGGTTTTGTTTGAGAAAATAGAAACCCTTCTTACCGAGCTAAGGAACTGGCTGCGATCTATAATAAGTTTGTTCGGATTTTCCTTTGGGATCACTGCTTCGTAGTTGGGATATTTCCCGTCTATAAGTCGGCAGATCAAAGTGGTGTCCTCAAAAGTAAATTTTGCGTTGGACTCGTTGTACTCGATAAGTACATCGGCCTCGCTTCCGGCCAGGATGCCCTTTAAAAGGTTTAAAGGTTTTTTCGGCATGATGAATTCGGCAGCTTGTGAAGCCGAAACATCTTCGCGGTAATACTTCACAAGTTTATGAGCATCTGTAGCTACAAAGGTAATTCCTTCAGTAGAAAACTGGAAGAAAACCCCGCTCATTACAGGCCTTAGATCATCATTTCCAGATGCAAAAATTGTC
>DATISX010000278.1:0-12376 GCA_035468275.1 Salegentibacter sp. | reverse complement strand
TCATCACGGTTTTTGGTGAACTCCCGAACATGTCCCCAAGTTCAAGATCCATCGGTTTTTGCCCGGAATTTTTTCCTTCAAAGGTAAATCTATGATCACCGGTAACATCACCGACTTCATACATTGGTGAACGCTCACGATCGGCTACTTTGCGAAGGATTTCCAGATTGCTTTCTCCAATCACCAGTCCCATACGTTCCTGGGATTCATTTCCTATAATTTCTTTTGCTGAAAGGGTAGGATCTCCAACCGGTAAAGCATCCAGGTCAATTTTTCCGCCGGTTTCTTCCACTAACTCGCTAAGGCAGTTCAAATGTCCGCCGGCACCGTGATCGTGGATGGAAACAATTGGATTTTCTTCACTTTCTACCATTCCACGCACTGCGTTGGCTGCGCGCTTCTGCAGTTCAGGGTTGGCTCTTTGGATCGCGTTCAATTCGATCCCGCTGCCAAAGTCACCGGTATCAGCAGAAGATACTGCGGCACCACCCATCCCGATGCGGTAATTTTCACCACCCAGTACTACGATCTTATCGCCTTTCTTCGGAATGTCTTTTTGTGCCTGGTCTGCTTTTCCATAACCTATTCCTCCGGCAAGCATAATTACTTTATCATAACCAAGACTTCGGTTGTGCTCGGTATGTTCAAAAGTGAGGACAGAACCCGCAATAAGCGGCTGCCCGAATTTATTTCCAAAATCTGAAGCACCATTTGAAGCCTTTATCAAAATATCCATAGGAGTTTGGTAGAGCCATTCCCGCTCCGCCATTCCTTTTTCCCAGGAATGATCTTCATCCATCCTGGAATAAGAAGTCATATATACCGCGGTTCCCGCGAGAGGTAATGAACCTTTTCCACCTGCAAGCCTGTCGCGTATTTCCCCGCCACTCCCGGTTGCCGCTCCATTAAAAGGCTCTACCGTAGTTGGAAAGTTATGGGTTTCTGCTTTTATTGATATAACTGAATCGAAATCCTTGTTTTCATAATATTCAGGTACATCAGGTCGTTTTGGTGCGAATTGCTGAACCCGCGGACCTTTAACAAAAGCCACATTATCTTTATATGCTGAAACAATTTCGTTCGGATTTTCTTCAGAAGTCTTTCTTATTAATTTAAATAAGGAAACCGGTTTTTCCTCTCCATCGATTACAAAAGTTCCGTTGAAGATCTTGTGGCGGCAGTGTTCGGAATTTACCTGTGAGAATCCAAAAACTTCCGAATCGGTAAGATTTCTTCCCAGTTTTTTAGCAAGATTATCGAGATATTTTACTTCTTCTGAGTTTAAAGCCAAACCTTCCTGCTGGTTGTAAGCCTCAATGTCTTCGATTTTCCTGATAGGCTCTGGATTGATATGAATATCGAAAATATTCTGATCCAACTTTTCGTATTTCTGAGAAAGCATGGGATCAAAATCGTGAAAATTCTTATCTACCTTCATGAACTCCTCAATGCGGATAATGCCTTTTATTCCCATATTCTGGGTAATCTCTACGGCATTGGTGCTCCAGGGAGTAATCATGGCGGCGCGGGGCCCAACAAAAAAATCTGCCAGAGCAGATTTGTTGAGTTCTTGAGTATTTCCGAAAAGCCAGTTTAATTTAGTGATGTCTTGCGCCGAAAGGGTGGTATGCGTTTCTACCGCATAAACCTTGGCAGATTGGGTTCCGAAGAAAAGGATCATTCCAGGTTGTTTTGTGTTGTTTGAGAAAGCACAAATTTAGGTTTTTTCAGGAGAATTCATACCGTGAATTTTTGTGATTTTTGGCTTCCCTTGCAAAGCTTTAAATCCTGATAACTAATATTTCCCTAAATCATTGACGGTATTAAGTTCGAGGACTTCCCAGTCTTGATTATTATAGGTTTTAGAAGGTTCGGTAATAGATTTTTTTATTCTCAAGGTCTGGTCTTTTGCAAAATCCTCTGAATTATCGATTTCACCTATTACATCGATCAATTCTCCATCTTTGAAAAGCCCAATAGGGTCATTTCCATTAAAATCCAAAGGGGATCCGGTTTTTAGCTGGTCGGCATTTTCGATTATTTCAGGAATAGCAGCCGATTCGTTTGAAATAACATACACATCATTATGGGCAATTTCTCCTGTGAGCATAAATTCGCTCATCCATTCGCCACTACCGTTTTGTTGTTTTTTAAGGGAATAAGCTTCAGCTTCAAGATCGATGGTGTTACCGGTAAGATTTACGATTTCCAGAGCCTTGTTGAAAGAGCTGCCTTCAATGTATTCTGAAAAGAAAATTTCAGAAGAAAAATCTTCTTCTGCTTCCAGAGGAATTTCTAAAGCTGGATTTTCATCTGAACATGCAAATAATAACAGGAGAAAGGGAAAAAGTAGTTTTTTCATTTGAATATAATTTTAACCCCAATTTGCCAACTAAACACAAGCTCATAATCATGCTCCTGTTTATTGCCATTTTGGGTCCAGCAGCCTGCTGGTTTCATATTCTGAAAATAAAAAATTTCAAAATGAAAAAGAGTTTCCTAATAAAAACGGGTAGAATCACCCAAGGGTTTTTCCCCTGAAATTATTCCTTCTTTTCCAGCAAGGCCATATAAAATCCGTCGAAACCACTTTCAGAAGAAAGTATTTTCTGTTCTTTGATCAGTTTGAATTCTTTACCCTCCTCTGAATTCAGGAAAAACTCAACCTGCTGCTGATTTTCAGAAGGGAGAATAGAACAGGTGGCGTAAACCATTTTGCCGCCAGGCTTGAGAATTTTTGAGTATTTGGCCAGAATTTCAGCCTGGGTTTTTTTGATGCTCTCAATAAATTCGGGTTGTAATTTCCATTTAGCATCGGGATTGCGGCTAAGAACTCCAAGTCCGCTACAAGGGGCATCAATTAATACGCGATCTGCAGTGTTGTATAATTTCTTGATGACTTTGGTGCTATCAATTTCGCGGGGATCGATGTTGTGAGCTCCTGCGCGTTTGGCACGACGTTTTAATTCCTTAAGCTTATTTCCATAGATATCGGTAGCGATTATCTGGCCTTTATTTTCCATAAGTGCGGCCAGGTGAAGTGTTTTTCCTCCGGCACCGGCGCAGGTATCTACCACTCGCATTCCGGGTGCGACCTCAAGAAAATGAGCCACGAGTTGAGAAGAGGCATCCTGCACTTCAAAAAGCCCGTCTTTGAAGGCCTGGGTTTTGAATACGTTGGCCCGTTCTTCCAATTGTAAAGCTTCAGGATATCCTTTCACTTTGTGCGTAATGATTTCTTCTTCCTTTAATATTTGCTGAAGTTTTTCGGATGTTGTTTTTAAGGTGTTTACCCGAAGCAGCACAGGCGCTTGTTGGTTTAGCGCAGCGATTTCTTTTTCCCAGGTTTTCTCCCCGAGCTCGGCTACTCCTGCTTCGTCTAACCAATCGGGAATAGATTCGCGCATTTTTCTGATTTTACTGAGGCTGTCAAATTTTCCTTTAATTCTTCGGGTGGGAGTACCTTCAAATTGTGGCCAGTCTGGTAACTTTATTCCTCGAAGCGTGGCCCAAACAGTAAAAATTCTAAACAGGTTTTCGCGGTCAAAGGGTTCTTTAACCTCGGCGATTTCAGCATAAAGCCTTTTCCATCTCACTATTTCATAAGTGGTTTCGGCAATAAAACCGCGGTCCCGAGCTCCCCAGCGTTTATCGCGCTTTAAAGTTTTTGCTATCACTTTATCGGCATAGGCGCCATCGTTGAATATTTCTGAAAGGGCATCAAGGGTTGCAAAAACCAAATTCCTGTGTAAACGCATAATCAAATTTTAAGGCTGCAAAGGTAGGTTTTTTTACTCGATAATCGAGATTAAGAAAATCCCTTGCTTAGTTCTAAAATCAAATATTATCTCAGTTTTGGATGTCTCGTGAGCTTGTTCTCTGGAAGTTTATCTTCAGAAAAATATATCTTTGGTCAAAATCCCATTACGGGCTACTAATACCGAAATAAACTCCAGATGAAAAAAATACTTTTCCTTGCTTTATTGCTAATCTTCTCCTGTAAGTCTGACAAATCAGAAAAAATTAAAACTTCAGAAACGAAGAATTCTGAGGCGAAAGAATTCAGCAGTGTTGAAATCGAAAATATTTTTGAAGATGATTCACTAAGCATTAGGGCGATAGAAATCATTGGAAATAACCTCGCTTTTGCGGCGAATAAAGGGACTTTCGGACTTTATAATAGTAAAACCGGGGAAATGAAAACCGGACTAATAAGCGACGGAGATTATATTCCTGAATTCCGGGCTGTGGCCAGTACAAATTCCGATGTTTTTGTACTAAGCGTTGGTAGCCCCGCTTTGCTTTATAAAACGGGAGATTCTGGCCAGATGGAGCTTGTTTATCGGGAAAATCATGAAAAAGCTTTTTACGATTCTATGATTTTCTGGAATGATCAGGAAGGTATTGCTATGGGGGACCCCACAGATAATTGCCTTTCGGTGATTATAACCAGAGATGGGGGAGAGAGTTGGAAAAAATTGGACTGTAATATACTGCCGGAAGTAGCAGAAGGAGAAGCGGCTTTCGCTGCAAGTAATTCTAATATTGCGGTGAAGGGAGATAAAACCTGGATAATTTCCGGAGGAAAAAAATCGAGGGTGTTCTTTTCTCCGGATAAAGGAGAGAGCTGGGAGGTTTTCGAAACCCCGCTTATTCAGGGAAAGGAAACCACGGGTGGCTACAGCATTGATTTTTATGATGAAAATAACGGGATCATTATTGGCGGAGATTACACCAATCCTGATGATAATTCGGCTAATAAAGCAATAACTAGTGACGGTGGCAAAACCTGGAAATTAGTTGGAGAAGGGCAGGAGCCAGGTTATAAAAGCAGTGTAAGATATGTACCAAATAACAATGGGAAATATATTCTGGCTACCGGATTTACGGGAATCTCATATTCCAAGGATGGAGGAAAAACCTGGGACCAACTTTCAGATGAAAACTTTTTTACAATTCGATTTGTGAATGATTCTACTGCTTATGCAGCGGGCAAAGGCAGAATTTCAAAACTTGATTTTAAATAAAGAAGAACCCCGGAAGATTTCTCAACCGGGGCTCTAACTACTAACTAACTAACCAAAAAACTAAAACTTTATTCTTCTTCAGAATTATTATCGCGCTCTTTTTTTGCACGATATTCTCTAATCAATTTCTTATGGAACTCATCTTCCAGCTTATGAAGTTTAATGATATCCTGGGCTGAAATAATTTCTTTAAGCTGTTTAAAGAGTTCCTTTTTTATTACGTATTCTTCTCTTTCTACATCAAGATATTCCTGTAGCATTCCATTGGCCTGGTCTTCACTAATACATTCAGGGCTGCTCAGGTCCATTTCAACATGTTCTCTGCGGTGAAGATTCTTTTTCTTAGCCTCATATTCGTTATAAATAGGCCAGAATTTTTCAGCTGCCTGAGTACTTAGGTTTAACTCCTGAGTAATATAGGCAGTTTTGAGAGCTTTAATTCGCTCCCTATGGGCGTTCCTGTCCTCAGATTGAGCATGCAATTGCATTAGAGCAGGAAACATTAATAATAAAATTAAAATTCTTTTCATAATCATTTCATTCTAAGATAAACGATGGATCTTCAACATTTTCGTCCAGATAATCCAACATCGCTTCAGAGTTAACGTCTTTGAAATCAGAGTCTTCAACTAATATTCCATCGTTAAATAAAAACCCGGAAATTTCAGTGGTAGTGAGGTCTATATTATTGTCATCTATATAATTTTCGAGAACAGATAATTCTATATTTTCCCAGGTATCTACCGGATCAGGATTAATATAAAGCGATCCTGCCAGTGCAATAATTATTGCAGCAATACTGGCTGCGTATAATAAATATTCCTTTTTAAATAATGGAATAACTTTAGGCTCAGGGGAAGCTTTTTTGGGGAATTTAACCTCAAAGTTTTCAAAATATCCATCAGGGGTTTTAAACCCTGAGCCCTGAATCTTTGCCAAGGCATTATCAGATTCATTTTCAGCTTCACTACCTTTTACCATACTAAATAAGTCTTTCTCCAGCTCCTCAAAATAGTTTAAGGGAACTGTAAAACCCGGGTCATTGCGATATGGTAATTTATTCTTATTCATTTGCTTCTTTGACTATAAAAATGCCGAAAGGTTTAATTGCTTTTTAAATGCTCTTCTATTTTTTTTACCGCAATATGGTAGGAGGCTTTTAACGCACCTTCACTGGTCTCCAGGATTTCTGCGATTTCGCGGTATTTTAATTCCTCAAAATACTTCATATTAAAAACCAGTTGCTGTTTGGCAGGTAGGCTTGCGATAGCTTTCTGAAGTTTCAGCTGGATCTCATCTCCTTCAAAATAAACATCACTCTCAAGGTTGGAGATTAAATGTTCCTGCAAATCCTGTGAACTAATTTGCCTACGTTTTGCCTTTTTGTTTATAAAAGTGATGGCTTCATTGGTCGCAATGCGATACATCCAGGAGAATAACTGACTCTCCCCTTTAAATTTATTGATATTCCTGTAGATTTTTAAAAAGGTGTTTTGAAGTACGTCGTGAGTGTCTTCATGATCCTTGACCATATTTCTTATATGCCAATAGAGCCTTTCCTTATAAAGGCTAACGAGCTCTTTAAAAGCAGCTTCGGCAGAAACCTGGTCTTTTAAACGTTGTATTAATAGATCTTCGGAATTTCCCAATGGGTTTAAATTTAAGTTGGATTCCCATTTAAAAAAAGCTAAAGGTAATAGAAAACTTTAAAGTTGATAAATTATCGGAATGGGAAATAATTTTGTAGGACTCTACTCATTACATGTAAAGCACATCGTTGAATGGTAAAAAAATCCGATAAAACGCATAAAATTTTTTGTGAATTATATTTTTTGAATTATATTTACAGTAACAAAATGATTTAATCTTTTTTGCCCCAATGAAAACGAATTAAATCTTCTTTATTTTCATTTGCCCCAAGATGAAAATAATTTCTGAAAAATGGATGAAAACCTACTTTCATCCATTTTTTTTTGAATTAGATTAAACGTAGATATTTCGTGTATTAATCGAAAGACTGCATTTCCACAAGTTTTTGGTAAGTCCCTTTCTTCTGAAGTAACTCAAGGTGTTTTCCTTCTTCTACGATCTCACCTCTTTGCATCACTACAATTTTATCGGCATTTTGAATAGTAGAGAGGCGGTGTGCTATAACTATGGAGGTTCGGTTCTTCATCATATTCTCCAGGGCCTTTTGCACCAGTTTTTCACTTTCGGTATCCAGGGCTGATGTGGCTTCATCGAGAATCATAATTGGAGGATTTTTAAGTACCGCCCTCGCGATAGAAAGCCGTTGTTTCTGGCCACCACTGAGTTTATTTCCCGAGTCTCCAATGTTGGTTTCAAGTCCTTTAGGCAGGTCTTTTACGAATTCCCAGGCATTGGCGATTTTCAGGGCATCTATTATCTCATCATCGGTAGCATTTTCTTTTCCCAACGCAATATTATTCCTTACCGTGTCATTAAACAGAATAGAATCCTGAGTAACCAATCCCATAAGGTCCCTCAAGGACTTTTTGGTCATATCTTTTATATTGATCCCATCAATACTGATACTTCCTTCGTTAACATCATAAAAACGAGTGATTAGGTTCGCTATAGTAGATTTCCCACTTCCTGATTGTCCAACCAGAGCAACGGTTTCGCCTTTATTTACCTGTAGGCTGAAGTTCCGAAGTACATTTTCTTCTTCATATCTAAAGTTGATTTGATCAATGCTGATATTGTTGTGAAAATCTTCTTTAACTACTGCATTGGGTTTATCTGTAATTGTAGAAGGAGTTTCCAGAACCTGCAAGATCCTTTCTGCCGCTGCATTTCCTTTTTTAACCGAGTAGGATGCTTTTGAGATCTGTTTGGCGGGAGTCAAAATATTATAGGCCAAACCTAAGAATGCGATAAAAGTAGCGGCATCAAGACTACCTTCAACCAAAACCATTTGGCCGCCAAACCAAAGAATAATAACTATGACGAAGATCCCTAAAAACTCACTTGCCGGAGAGGCGAGATTCTGGCGGTTTATAAGTTTATTCAGAATATGATTCAGGCGGTTTGTAGAAGCCTGAAATCTCTTCTGCATTTTGTCTTCGGCATTAAAACCTTTAATGATCTTAAGGCTACTAAGAGTTTCTTCAACTACCGATAGGAAATAACCGTTTTCCTCCTGAGCTTTATGGGATTGTTGCTTTAGTTTCTTTCCAATCAGGGAAATAATGAAACCTGAAATGGGTAAAAACACAAAGACGAAGATGGTGAGTTTGGCGCTCATCATCAGCATCGCGATAATCGTGAAAATTATTGTAAGAGGTTCTCTTACAATGAGTTCTAAAATTGACAGAAAAGAGGTTTGAACTTCATTTACATCAGCGGTGATCCTGGAGATGGTATCACCCTTTCTTTTTTCAGAAAAATAGGAAACGGGTAGGGCTAGAATCTTTTTATAGAGCGCATCCCGAACATCCCTTAAAACACCATTTCTTAGGAAAGTGATGAAGAATGCCGCGAGATACCCAAAAATATTCTTCAGCAGAAACAAGAGTACCACTATCCCGCAAATAAAAAGAAGGGCCGAGATTTCATCCTCGGCCACCTTTTGTGTTACTTGATAATTAAAATATCCTGTTACATAATCTTTTGCGCCACCAAGGCCTTCCCAAACCGGTTTTGCTGTCACTCTTCTTGTTTTGTCAAACAAAACCTGAATAACGGGAATTAGGGCAATAAAAGAAAGCGTGCTAAAAACCGCATAAAAAACATTACAAATAATATTCAGTATGGCGTACCTCTTATAAGGTATGGCATACTGAAGAATTTTTCTAAAATAACTCATATAGATCCGGCGATTAGCCTAATTGTAATTCTTCTTTGATCCTTTTTATTTTCTCAGCTAATTTTTGATTCTCTGAATCAAAATTTTCTATGGAATCCAATTGAGAATTTACACTGATATAGAACTTGATCTTTGGCTCTGTACCACTGGGCCGTGCCGCTATTTTAGTGCCGTTTTCAGTATAATAAATAAGCACATTAGATTTTGGAATTTCTATTTTTTCCTCGGTATGCTCCTGCAGATTTTTAGCTTTAGAAGCCTGGTAATCTTCAATAAGCACTACTTTTTCCCCGTCAATCTCTTTCCAGGGGTTTTCGCGAAGATCGATAAGCATTTGTTTGATCTCAGCTTCACCTTCAATTCCCTTTTTCACCAAGGAAATCAATTCTTCACGGTAAAGTCCGTATTCGGTATACAGTTGAAGCAGTTGCTGATAAAAAGAGCTGCCTTTTTCTTTCATTTGGGCAGCAATTTCACAGGCGAGAAGGGTAGCAGTAGCGGCGTCTTTATCTCTAACGAAATCTCCTACCATAAAGCCGAAGCTTTCTTCACCACCACCAACAAAATTAAGCCCTGGATTGTCTTTAATGAGTTTGGCGATCCATTTAAAACCGGTGAGGACTTCAAAATATTTGGCCCCATAAGCTTCGGTAATAATTTTCATCATTGGAGTGGAAACTATTGTTGAAGCCACAAAGGATTGGTCGTCCAGGCGATTTTCTTTTTTCCACTGGTCTAACAAGAACCATGTCATCACTAACATGGTCTGATTTCCGTTAAGCAAAATCATTTTTCCGTTTAGATCGCGTACGGCAACGCCTAATCGGTCTCCGTCGGGATCGGTTCCAATTACGATATCGGCATTTTTATCTTCCGCTAGCTTTAAGGCCATCTCAAGAGCTTCCGGCTCTTCAGGGTTTGGGGATTTTACCGTTGGAAATTGCCCGTCTGGTTCTTCCTGCTCCTTTACGAGATGTACATTTTTATAACCTGCTTTTTCAAGAACTTGTGGGTTGACCGTAATTGAAGTTCCGTGAAGCGAAGTGAATACAATCTTTAATGCGTCTTTTGCTGAAGCCGGTGTATCAAAACTTCCGTTTTTAACTGAAGCATTTTGAAAGGCTTCATCAACTTCCTTATCGATGCTGTGTATTAATTCCGGACGAGCTTTAAAGTTTACCTCGTCAAATTCAAGGTTATTGATGATGTTTATAAGTTTGGTGTCCTGTGGTGGTACTAATTGACCGCCATCCTGCCAGTAAACCTTGTAACCATTATATTCCGGGGGATTATGGCTTGCAGTAAGCACGATACCTGCATGGCAATCCAGGTATTTTACAGCGAAAGAAAGTTCGGGAGTTGCTCGAAGTTCAGAAAAGAGATAAACCTCAATATCGTTGGCCGAAAATACTTCTGCAACCATTTGTGCCAGTTCTTTGGAATTATTACGGCAATCATACGCAATTGCTACTTTAAGTTTCTCACTCTTAAATTCACTTTTCAGCAGATTTGAAAGTCCCTGGGTGTTTTTACCAAGCGTATATTTATTGATGCGGTTGGTGCCTACACCCATAATTCCGCGCATTCCCCCGGTACCGAAAGCAGCATTTTTATAAAAGCTCTCTTCTAGTTCAGTTGGATTATTATCGATTAAATCGTTAATCTGTGTTTTGGTATTCTCGTCAAATATATCGGTTAGCCAGGCTTTAGCCTTAGCTAAAATTTCAGGTTTATTTTCAGCCATAATATTTTATTTACTAAGCAAAAATAAGGATTAATGCTTTAACAGAATTATAAATTCGGGGTGGTTTTCTGGATAAGGTAGTGGTCTTTATCTCTTTTTGACCTTAGAATGAGTTCCCCCAGGAAGCCCGCCAGGAATAGCTGTGAACCAATTATCATTACGGTTAAGGCAATGTAGAACCAGGGGTTAAGAGCTACAAGGATGTTTGGTTCCCCATGGTACATCTTCCATAATTTAGAAATTCCTATCCAGCCGGCAGCAATAAATCCGAAAAGGAACATCAGAACTCCCAGCGCACCAAAAAGGTGCATTGGCCGTCTTCCGAATTTAGAAAGAAACCAGATACTGATAAGGTCCAGGAATCCGTTAATAAACCTTTCCGCTCCAAATTTTGTGGTGCCATATTTCCTTGCCTGGTGTTTTACTTCCTTTTCGGTAATATTTGAAAAACCTGAATTTTTAGCAAGAACAGGGATATAACGATGCATTTCACCGTAAACATCAATATTCTTTATCACTTCGCGTCGATAGGCTTTAAGTCCGCAATTGAAATCGTGAAGTTTGAGTCCGGATGTTTTTCGCGCCGCTGCGTTAAAAAGTTTTGAAGGCAGATTTTTAGTTAGCACGTGATCGTAGCGTTTCTTTTTCCATCCCGAAACAAGATCGTAATTTCCTTCTTTTACCAAGTGATAAAGCTCCGGAATCTCTTCAGGGTTGTCCTGGAGATCAGCATCCATGGTGATTACCACATCACCTTGTGCCCTTAAAAATCCGGCGTGCAAGGCCTGGGATTTTCCGTAGTTACGGTTGAATTTAATTCCTTTTACCGCAGTGTCATTTTCAGCCAGGGCTTCAATTGTTTTCCAGGAATTATCGGTACTACCATCATCAATGAAGATGATCTCATGAGAAAAGGAATTGGACCGCATTACTTTTGCGATCCAATTATATAATTCTGCCAGAGATTGTTCTTCGTTTAATAAAGGTATAACGATGGATAACTGCATGATTTAAGCTTCGTATGGGTTCTTATTTTTCATTATTAATCCTGTTACCAGAGAAATAAGGAAACCAAAGAACAAACTTCCGATAATTGCTATTGCCATCATAATCCATGGAGAAGAAAATTTTTCATTCATGGTTAGTGCATCATCAATTTGAGCGTCGGTCATATTTGGAAAGCGCTCCAGCATTACCTCGCGCTGCATATCTGCCATTTGCATCATATAATCGGGTTCGATTACCGTCATTAATAGCAATTGCCAGATTGCACCAATAATACCACCTACTAAAGCGATCCCAAGGCCTAATTTTAAGGCTTCAGTTAAAGAAAGGTAACTTTGGTTGGCTATTTTAAATGTTCTTATTCCAAGAACAATCACCACAACCATAATAAGGAAAGAAACAATACTGAAGTAAAAACTTGGGTTTAAGTATGCATTGGTAACATACATTATAACGCCAAGAACGACCGAGAGGATTCCAAGAAGAACCCCATAATTAATAATAATACTTTTAGAATCTGTTTTTTGAATGTCCATTTGAATAAAGATTGGTTAGTAGCGGTTAGTAAACAAATATAGCAAAACGTTACATTCGTAAAGGATTTAAAAATAAATTTGTCATTGCTATTGCATTTATGATTGAATTGCTTAAATTTGCACCTCCAAAAATAAAAAGAACAAAGCGATGAAGCAGGGAATCCATCCGGAAAATTATAGATTAGTAGCTTTTAAAGACATGTCAAACGAAGATGTTTTTATTACTAAATCTACC
>DATISX010000277.1:0-3259 GCA_035468275.1 Salegentibacter sp. | reverse complement strand
GTAAAAGTAGATGCCGATGAATTTGCTGAAGATATGCAAGAAGAGAAACCCGATGCTGAAAAAACTCCGGAGGAACTAAAGAAGCAAAAATTTCAGCAGCAAAAAGATTTAGGAACCTTTGCAAATTCAAGGATAAAAAGCCTGCATCAAAATATGTTCTGGAAAGAGGATATCCCTCTTGATATTTTTGAAAAATCAAGGAAATATAATTTCAGGATAGACGGATATTCCCAAATGGAGGATGCCGTGGTTTATATAATTTCCTTTGAACCAAAACGCAATGCCGATTTTAAAGGGAAAATGTTCGTGAACACCGAAGATTATGGGGTGTATAGGATTGATTATGAAAATGTAAAACCCTTAAAGAAATTTCGTCTTTTCGGAATCAGCACTCTGGAAGATGTTTTCCGCGGGAAAATGATCTTTTCTAAGGATGGAACTGGAAAGTATCAGGCTAAATACCTGGAGCTCGAGCAGGGGGAAAGTGTGGGTGTTGAGCGGCCTCTGAAAGTTATTGAAAAGAATAAATTTGTAGAGGGCAGGAGGAAGCAGAATGAACTTGACCTCGATATCAATATTAATGTGGGTAGCCTGAAAAAATATCAAATGGTGGTTTATGAAAATAATTTTTTAGCCGCTAAAGACTTTGAGGCTTTAAAAACTTCAGATGTTTTTGACTTTGAAACCTTTAAAACCTATAATGCGGCTTTCTGGGATGGTTATAATATTATTGAACCCAATGCGGCGATAAAGGCTTTTACCGCAGTAGAATAAGGTATAATTAAGAAAAATCCCGGCTCTTGGCCGGGATTTTTATATTAATTTAAGTGGTTTCTTGCTTTCTCTTCCCTGAATAGGTTTTTCTCCTTGATCATTTTGGCGGTTTTTTCCGGGATCATTTTTTCCCATCCCTCTTTGCCTTCCACAATCATTTCAAACACCTGTCGGGAATGAATGTCTAAAACTTCAGGCTCATAATCGGTGATGTCTACCACCCGGTTATTATCTAAAAAGAATTTGTAGAGCTCCTTAATTCGGGGGTGAACTTTTAGGTTTTTGCTGGTTGTAATCTCCCCGGTTTCCGAATTTTTAAGGGGATAAAGATAGATCTTGAGATTCTTGAAGAAAAGTTTCCCAAAAGCTTCCAGAATTCCACCGCTTAAATGCCGGTAGTACTTTTCATCGAAAATATCAATTAATGTATTTACGCCCATTGAAAGTCCCATCTGTTCCTTTGTATGCTGGGAGAAATACTCTACTACTTTATAATATTCCTGGAAATTTGAGATCATCACATTATGGCCTAGACTGCAGAGCAGATCGGCACGGTCCAGGAAATCTTTTTCGTCTATTTCTCCTTCAGACTTAAGGTTGGAAAGCGTGATCTCAAAAATCACCACCGTCTTTTCTGGATCTACCTTTTTTTCCTTTATGAACAAAGCCAGGGATTTCTCGTACATGTTCATATTCACATTGGTCACTGGTCGGAAACTTCCGCGCAGCGTTAGAATATTCTTTTTGTATAAGACATTAGCCGGGAGAATATTATTTCCTTCAGTGTTGAACATTACGGCCTCGGTAATGCCGTTTTTAACTAGTTGAAGACTCATCAGACGGTTGTCTACTTCCTTGAAAACAGGACCTGTAAAATTAATGGCGTCAATCTCAATTTTATCGTTATCAAGATGATCTAAAAGATGTTTAAGCAACTTTTTAGGATCATCATACTGATAAAAGGCTCCGTAAATAAGGTTAACCCCCAGGATCCCCAGACTTATTTGCTGGTGAACCGCGCTATTCTCGTGAAACTGTATATGCAGGATGATATTGCTGTACTCCTCCTTGGGTTTTGTCTGAAATCTTATACCTAACCAACCGTGGCCTTTGTATTTTTTGGCCCAGTCTATAGTAGCAACAGTATTGGCGTAGCTGAAAAATAATTTATCCGGATGTTTTTCCCTGGAAATTCGCTCTTCAATAAGCTTACTTTCATAATCCAGCATGCTTTTTAAGCGCACGTCACTTACATATCTCCCTGTGGATTCCAAACCATATATCGCATCACTGAAATCCTTATCATAGGCGCTAATGGTTTTGGCAATGGTACCGGAGGCATTCCCGGCCCGAAAAAAGTTTCTCACTGTTTCCTGGCCGGCTCCAATTTCGGCAAAGGTGCCGTATATGTTTTTGTTTAGATTTATCCTTAGGGTCTTATTCTCTACTGAAATAATGTTCTCGAATTCGAGGTCTCCCTCATCAATTACAGACATATCCTTAGATTTATAGTTGCCCTATAAATTTACTAAACTTAAACCTTATCTACTACAACTTTATAAGTTGGATCTTCCAGGATGTTAACCTCAATAATGGCATCGGCTTTATTTAATAGCCCTCTGCAATCACTGCTTAGGTGTCTTAAATGAAGTTTCTTGCCCTGTTTATGGTATCTTTCAGTTAATTTGTTAACCGCTTCAATTCCGCTCATATCTACGATCCGGCTTTCAGAAAAGTCTATAACCACATCTTCCGGATCATTTAAGACATCAAATTTATCGTTAAATGCCTGTACCGACCCAAAGAAAAGAGGTCCGTAGATCTCGTAATGTTTTACACCATCTTCATCGATGCTTTTTCTGGCTCTAATTCGTTTGGCGTTATCCCAGGCAAATACAAGCGCTGAAATAATAACCCCAATAAGTACCGCAAGAGCAAGGTTGTGAAGAATTACCGTCACAACGGTTACCAATACCATTACCAGAATATCAGATTTTGGCATTCTTCTGAATGTTCTTAAACTGGCCCATTCAAATGTTCCAACCGCAACCATGATCATAAGTCCGGTAAGTGCTGCCATAGGCAATAATTCGATAACGCCTGAGCCAAACATGATGAAGATAAGCAGGCTCACCGCCGCAACAATCCCTGATAATCGGGCTCTTGCACCTGAGGATACGTTAATAAGACTCTGCCCTAACATGGCACAACCTCCCATTCCTGAAAAGAAACCGGATAGAATATTGGCACCACCCTGGGCTACACATTCCTTATTACCGCTACCACGGGTTTCGGTGATCTCATCAATAATATTAAGCGTAAGTAAACTCTCTATCAAGCCAACTCCGGCCATAATGGCGGCGTAAGGGAAAATCAACATAATAGTTTCTAAGTTGAAGGGTACCATTGGGATGTGAAAGGGAGGAAATCCACCCTTAATTGAAGCGATGTCTCCAACGGTCCTGGTGTCAATTCCCATGGCAGC
>DATISX010000276.1:0-8780 GCA_035468275.1 Salegentibacter sp. | reverse complement strand
GAATTTATTGGTTTCGGCCAAAACATTCTCTCCGAATTTCAGACTTAAAGAAGAGAGTTTCTTGTCGATATCTCTTAGTTCCTGTTGTTTTTCTTCAGAAAGATTGGCGCCGTTTCGGGAAAATGCTTTGTATTTTTTATCAAGCAGCGTCTGCTGTTCCTCATCAAGATCAAGCTGGTCTTTTTGGTCATAAACAGCTTTTACACGTTTAAAAAGTGCTTTATTGAGAATTATATCATTCCGAAATTCCGATAAAAGCGGGGAAACTTCCTGGGCGATCTCCTGGATCTCCTTGTTGGTTTCCGCAGAGTTTAAATTGAAAAATATGCTGGTAACCTTATCCAGCTGCTTCCCTGAGAATTCAAGCGCTTCAATAGTATTGTGAAAATCCGGGGTTTTTTCCGTCTTTGTAATGGAATCTATTTCCCTGCGCGCCATTTCAATGGCTTCTGTAATGGCAGGTTTAAAGTGCTCAGTTTTAATTGAAGAAAATGGTGCATATTCAAAGTCCTGTAATAATGGATTGGAGGTATTCATAGTTTTAAGATTAACGTTTTGTGAAAATTTTATAACACAAAAGGGAGTTTTTTAACAAAATTATGTATATTCGTTGCCGAATAAGACATTACTGGCAGTGTGATCTTCTTTTAAAGTTTTTCTGGATTAATATTTTAGAATGGTTAATAAATTATTTTACAGATTTTAGAACTAGCACTGCTATAGGCCACGTCGAAAGACGTGGCTTTTTTATTTCTACTGCTTAAGGTTTTTAGCGCCTTCGATTACTTTTTGTTTAAGTCCTTCCTTGTAAAAAATAACCTTATCCAGGGTGCATTTATCTGCAGTTCCTATTATCTGAGCGGCCAGGATACCCGCGTTTTTAGCGCCATTCAGGGCTACTGTGGCTACTGGTACTCCGCCCGGCATTTGCAGGATAGAAAGCACAGAGTCCCAACCATCTATGGAATTGCTCGATTTAACCGGTACGCCTATTACCGGAAGTGGAGATAAAGAAGCGATCATACCAGGCAAATGTGCAGCTCCCCCGGCTCCGGCTATAATTACTTTGATCCCGCGCTCGTGGGCTGTTTTCCCGTATTCGAATAATTTCTCGGGGGTTCGATGGGCCGAAACAATATCTACTTCAACTTCAATATCAAAACCCTTTAATATATCTATGGCATCCTGCATCACCGGCATATCGCTGGTGCTTCCCATTATTACTGCTACTTTGCTCATCTTATTTGCTTATTACTTTTATTGAATTCTTTACTTCCTCGGCAATCTTCCGGGCTTTAGCCAGGTCCTTATTTACTATAGTTACATGCCCCATCTTTCTGAAAGGTCGCGTTATTTTTTTACCGTAGATGTGAGGGGTCACTCCATCCATCTTCAGGATTTTCTCTATATTTTCATAAACAACCTCGCCTTCGTGATCTTTATCACCGACTAAATTTACCATAATTCCCCCGACTTTGCTTTCGGTATTTCCAAGTGGGAGATCTAAAATGGCGCGAACTTGCTGTTCAAATTGGTTAGTGTAGGAAGCCTCGATACTGTAATGCCCACTGTTGTGGGGTCGTGGAGCCACTTCGTTGACCAGAACATCATCCTCTTCAGTCTGAAACATTTCCACAGCCAGCAGTCCCACATGATTAAAGGCTTCGGAAACCTTTTCTGCCAGGTTCCTGGCTTTATCTGCTACTTTTTCTTCAATTCGGGCCGGGCAGATAACATATTCCACCTGATTGGCGGTTGGGTGAAATTCCATTTCAACTACGGGATAAGTTTTTATCTCTCCCGAAGGATTCCGGGCAACAATCACCGCAAGTTCATTTTTAAAGGGAACCATATTCTCGGCAATACATTCCCCTTCTGAAATCTGGCTCAAATCTTCCTTAGTTTTTATTACAGCAACACCTTTGCCGTCATAACCGCCGGTGGCGCTCTTCCAAACGAAGGGAATTTTTAATTCTTTATCTTGTATGGCTGCAAGAAGTTTTTCCTTGCTTTCAAAAACTTCAAATGCTGCCGTAGGAATATCTTTCTCCCTGTAAAATTTCTTCTGAACAGCTTTATTCTGGATCTTATCCAGAGTATCTGCCGAGGGCCAGGTTTTTATGCCTTCTTTTTCCAGTTGTCTTAGCGCCTGGATATTTACCCCTTCAATTTCAAAGGTTAATACATCTACTTTTCTTCCAAAATTTAAAACCGTTTCATAATCCATGAGGTCTCCCTGTTCAAAATAATTGCAGGATATTTTACATGGAGCTTCTGCGCTCGGATCTAAGACGTGGGTGTGGATATCGAATTTCCTGGTTTCGTAGAGCATCATTTTTCCCAGCTGTCCGCCGCCGAGAATACCTAGTTTAAAATCTGAAGAAAAATAATTTTGCATAAGGGCTTACTGTTTAGGCAAAAATAATTTTTTAAGACGTATTGCACTACTTAATCTTATATAATTCAGCCGGTCTACTGATAGAGAATCCTTATCTTTGCCTTTTTAAAAAAAATCAGTTTTGATAAAATTACACGACCTCAGTTTCGAGCCATATATATCAGAAGAAGAAATCGACGCAGCTATCCTTAGGGTGGCCGCTCGGTTAAATGAAGATTACCAAGGAGAAAACCCTGTTTTTTTAGGGGTTTTAAACGGCGCTTTTATGTTTGCTTCAGAAGTGATTAAAAGATTTGATGGCGACTGCGAAGTGAGTTTCGTGAAGCTCGGTTCTTATCAGGGCACCGAATCTACCGGAAATGTAGAAACCTTGTTGGGTCTCAATCATTCCCTAAAAGGGCGCAAGGTCATTCTTCTTGAAGACATTGTAGACACGGGAAATACCCTGAATACCATTAACGGAATTCTGGAAAAAGAAGGCGTTGCAGGCTATGAAGTTGCGACTTTGTTCTATAAACCCGAAGCATATAAGAAAAAGTTCAATATTAAATATGTGGGAATTGAGATTCCCAATAAATTTATAGTAGGTTACGGTTTGGATTATGACGGTCTTGGTCGAAATCTTCGCCAGGTATATAAACTCAAAGAAAACAAAATGACAAATTTGGTACTCTTCGGTCCTCCCGGGGCCGGAAAAGGAACTCAGGCAACTATCTTAAAGGAAAAATATAAACTGGTACATATTTCTACCGGCGATGTCTTTAGATTTAATATTAAGAACAATACGGAACTTGGACTTAGTGCCAAAGCTTTTATAGATCGCGGTGAATTGGTGCCTGATGAGATTACCATCAACATGCTAAATGCTGAAGTGGTAAAAAATGAAGGTTGCAATGGTTTTATCTTTGATGGTTTTCCTCGCACCGAGGCCCAGGCCGATGCATTGGAAGAATTGCTTCAGTCAAAAAATACCGAAATTAGCGCGATGATCGCTTTAGAGGTTGAAGATCACGTGTTGGTAGAGCGTCTGCTGGAACGCGGAAAGACCTCCGGTCGTCCCGATGATGCCGATGAGACCGTGATAAGAAACCGAATCAAGGTTTATTATGACGAAACCGAAATCCTTAAAGGATACTACAAAAAGCAAAATAAATATTATGGAGTGGACGGTGTAGGATCTATAGATGAAATCACAGCGAGACTCAGTGCCGTGATAGACGAATTGATGAAGAAATAATATCGTTTTATCAAAAACGAAAATAAGATTGAAATATGACTGAAGGGAATTTTGTCGATTATGTGAAGATCCATGTGGCTTCCGGAAAAGGAGGGAAAGGATCGGCGCATTTACACCGCGAGAAATACATCACCAAAGGTGGTCCCGATGGGGGAGATGGTGGTCGTGGTGGCCATGTAATTTTAAAAGGCAATAAAAATCTCTGGACGCTTTTTCACCTGAAATTTAAAAGACACGTAAAAGCCGAACACGGTGGAAATGGGTCAAAACAACGAAGCTCAGGCGCCGATGGCTCCGATGAGTATATTGAAGTTCCTCTGGGTACTGTTATTCGGGATACCGAGACCCAGGAAATCCTTCACGAGATTACTGAAGATGGACAGGAAATCATTGTAGCTGAAGGTGGAAAAGGAGGACTGGGGAACTGGCATTTTAGAAGTTCCACCAATCAAACTCCGCGATATGCTCAACCGGGTATAGATGGTCAGTTAATAGATGTCACGTTGGAATTAAAGATACTGGCCGATGTTGGCCTTGTTGGATTCCCAAATGCAGGAAAATCCACTTTGCTTTCAGTGATTACCGCTGCAAAACCCAAAATTGCCGATTACGAATTTACTACCCTGAAACCTAACCTGGGAATCGTGCAATATCGCGATTTTCAAACTTTTGTAGTAGCCGATATCCCCGGGATTATCGAAGGGGCGGCGGAGGGTAAAGGTATTGGACACAGATTCCTTCGGCATATTGAAAGAAATTCAACTTTGCTTTTCCTTGTTCCGGCTGATGCGCCCGACATCGTAAAGCAATATGAAATCCTCTTAGATGAACTTCGGCGTTATAATCCCGAAATGTTAGTGAAAGATCGTCTCTTGGCAATTTCAAAAAGCGATATGCTTGATGCCGAATTAAAGGCCGAAATAAAGTCAGAACTCGATGCGAAGCTTGATATTCCCTGGATGTTTATTTCCTCGGTAGCACAACAAGGGCTTCAGGAATTAAAGGATAGATTGTGGGAAATGCTTAATAAGAAGCCTGTTTAATTCTTGTTAATACCTGAGGTTTGCCCCTCATTTTTCAGTAATTTTAAGCTAACCCATTAAAAATACAGACCTTATGAAGGCTCTTAAAATATTCTTCGTTTTTCTACTTTTTGCGTCATGTAATACACCTCAGGCAGTGTATGATTATGACCAGGAAGTCAACTTTTCAACTTATTCCACTTACGCGCTTTTCCCTGATTTTCAGTCGGGATTAAGTCAACTTGATGAAAAACGCCTGCTAACCAGTCTGGAAAACGGGCTGCAGCAAGAGGGATTCTCATCCTCATCGGAAGCTGATATGTATGTGAATGTCTATACCGATGAATTTCATGAGCAAAACCGCAATAGTGTTGGAGTAGGTATAGGAGGCGGTGGCGGAAATGTGGGTGTGGGAGTTTCCGGCGGAATTCCTCTGGGAGGCCCTGAAACCTACCTGCAAATAACTTTCGATTTTATTGATGTAAAAGACGATGCCCTTATCTGGCAGGCGATGGTAGAGAGCAAATTTAATCCCGATGCATCTCCCCAACAACGCCAGGCGCAGTTCGATAAAATTGTTCAAAAAGCACTGGAAGGTTATCCACCTAAGTAGTATAAAAATCTAATTGAAGCCTGGATTTTTCATGTTGATCAGAATGAAAAAGGCAATTAGAAAAATTCACGTCACTCTGAGCTTGATTCAGAGTCTCACAAGATATTTAATTATCTAAATGGTCATTCTTAAATAAAACCAGATAGACTATTTAAATTAATTTTTTAATAGCTTCTTTAATAGGTTTTTATGCCGCTGGAAGGTCTCCCGGTCCTTTTGTAAGTAATTTAGATTTCCCCATAAGGAATTTATCTACGTGATGAGCTGCTTCCCTCCCTTCAGAAATTGCCCAGACAATTAGCGACTGTCCCCTGCGCATATCTCCGGCTGCAAAAATATTGGGAATATTGGTTTGGTAATTTCTTTCAGCTTTAATATTGGTGCGGGTATCTTCCTCTAGTCCCAGTTGTTCAGCGAGGCTTTTTTCAGGCCCGGTAAAACCTAAGGCTAATAAAGCCAGATCGCAAGGCCATTCTTTTTCAGAATCGGGAACCTCTTTTAACTGTGGTCTCCCGTTTTCTCCTTTTACCCATTCGATATTTACTGTTTTCAGGGCTTTGAGTTTCCCTTCTTTATCTTTAATAAACTCTTTGGTGGAAATACTCCAGTTTCGGTTTACACCTTCCTCATGTGATGAAGTCGACTTTAATGTAAAGGGCCAGTAGGGCCATGGGTTCTCCTTGCTTCGTTGCTCCGGTGGCATAGGCATGATCTCAAAATTGGTAACCGATTTTGCGCCGTGGCGGTTGGAAGTGCCTACACAATCTGAACCGGTATCACCACCCCCGATTACGATAACATCTTTTCCTTTAGCCGATAACTCTTCGGTCATATCCGCCAGTCCATCTACAACTTCGTTGTTCCGTTTTAAAAAGTCCATAGCCTGAACCACTCCATTGGTGTCAGCGCCCGGTATTGGCAAATTTCTGCGCTGAGTAGCTCCTCCACAAAGAACAACCACATCAAAATTCTTTAATTTTTCAACATCATAATTCTTTCCAACTTCTGCGCCGGTTTCGAACTTTATACCTTCTTCTTCCATTATTTTCAACCTGCGATCTATTATATGTTTTTCCATCTTAAAATCGGGAATTCCATAGCGTAGCAAACCTCCTGCTTTTTTGTCTCTTTCTAAAACCGTAACCGAATGGC
The DNA here is from genome assembly GCA_035468275.1 of Salegentibacter sp. Taxonomy (GTDB): domain Bacteria; phylum Bacteroidota; class Bacteroidia; order Flavobacteriales; family Flavobacteriaceae; genus Salegentibacter. Next base: position 2,358 of record DATISX010000276.1, on the reverse strand, counting down.
CGGCGCGGTTAAGCTGCTGTGCTGCTGCAAGACCAGCGGGACCGGAGCCAACTACTGCAACTTCCTTTCCTGTGCGGTGTTCCGGAATTTGGGGAGTGATCCAGCCTTCCTTAAATCCCCGTTCCACGATATATTTCTCTATTAGCTCAATAGATACCGGAGGTTCGATAATTCCCAGTACACAAGCAGATTCACAGGGAGCCGGACATAGTCTTCCTGTGAATTCAGGGAAATTATTGGTGGAATGTAAAATTTTCAGCGCCTTTCTCCAGTCGTTTCTGTAAACCGCGTGATTAAAATCAGGGATAAGGTTCCCCAAAGGACATCCGCTGTGGCAAAAAGGGATGCCGCAGTCCATGCAACGGGCTCCCTGATCCTGAAGCTCTTCTTTGCTCAGGTCTTTGGTGAATTCTTTATAATTTTTAACCCGTTGGGAGGCTTCAATCGTCTCTTCGGCTCTTCGTTCGTATTCTAAAAATCCTTTTAGTTTTCCCATGTTTATGCTGTTTTGAGTTCTACTTCGGCATTTCTCAACTTCTCTTCCTCCAGTAGTTTCAATGCTTTCTTATATTCTGTAGGCATTACCTTAATGAATTTATCCGCGTTTTCTTCCCAGTTTTCAAGGATTTCCGTGGCGAGCTCACTTTCTGTATAAGCTTTGTGCTTTTCAATCAGTTCTTTTACTTCTGCCTTATTTTCTTCGGAAGCTTCTTCCAGCTCGATCATTTCCATATTAAAATTATTATGATCTATTTTGTCTTCAGGATTAAAAATATAGGCGATTCCGCCGCTCATCCCGGCTGCGAAATTTCTTCCTATTTTACCTAAGATCACTGCTATTCCCCCGGTCATATATTCACAGCCGTGGTCTCCGATACCTTCGATTACGGCTTTAGCTCCTGAATTTCTTACACAAAAACGCTCGCCTCCAATTCCGTTGATAAAAGCTTCCCCGTTAATGGCCCCATAAAGAGCGACATTCCCAATAATCACATTTTCATGGGATTTAAAACTTGCTGTTTTTGGCTTTCTAACGCTTAGAGTGGCCCCGGAAAGACCTTTTCCAAAGTAATCGTTGGTATTCCCAATTACATTGAGACTCACGCCTTTTGTGGTAAATGCTCCAAAACTCTGGCCTGCAGATCCTGTGAAATTAAGGTTCAGAGTATTTTTAGGAAGGCCTTTCTCTCCGTGTATTTTGGATATCTCGTTGCTTAAAATTGCTCCGGTAGTCCTGTTTGTATTACTGATTTCAAAATCGAGCGACATTTTTTCCTTCCTGTAAATCGAGGGATGTGCCTGCCTTAAAATTTCAAAATCCAGTACGTTTTCAAGATTGTGTTGTTGCTTCTGAGTGTTATAAAGCGGCATGTCCTCATCGATCTTCGGCTTGTAAAGGATATTCGAGAGATCTATTCCTTCAGCTTTATAATGTTCTATGGCACGATTCATATCCAGTTTCTGGCTCTGTCCAACCATTTCATTTATACTTCGAAAACCGAGGCTAGCCATAATCTTTCTTAATTCCTGGGCGATGAAATACATGAAATTGATCACATCCTCCGGGGTTCCCTTGAATTTCTTTCTGAGTTCCGGGTCCTGCGTGGCAATACCTACCGGGCAGGTGTTTAGGTGGCAGGCGCGCATCATAATGCAACCTGAAGCTACAAGGGGTGCCGTAGAGAAACCGAATTCCTCGGCTCCGAGTAAACAGGCGATGGCCACATCACGGCCCGTTTTTAACTGGCCGTCGCATTCCACTACAATGCGGTTTCTTAGATTATTCAAAAGCAGGGTTTGTTGAGCTTCTGCGATTCCAAGCTCCCAGGGCAAACCTGCATGGCGTAAAGAGGTGAGCGGAGATGCTCCGGTACCTCCGTCAAAGCCGGAAATCAAAACCACATCTGCTTTTGCTTTTGCGACTCCTGCAGCGATTGTTCCTACGCCAACTTTCGAAACCAACTTAACGTTTATTCTAGCCTCCCGGTTTGCATTTTTAAGGTCAAAGATGAGCTGAGCGAGATCTTCTATTGAATAAATATCGTGGTGCGGAGGAGGGGAGATAAGGCCTACATAAGGTGTGGAATTCCGGGTTTTTGCGATATCGGGATTTACCTTTTGTCCCGGCAACTGGCCGCCTTCTCCGGGTTTTGCTCCCTGGGCCATCTTTATTTGGATCTCACTGGCATTACTCAGGTAATTAATGGATACACCAAATCTACCTGAAGCTACCTGTTTTATAGCCGAATTTCTCCAGTTTCCGTCGAGGTCTTTGTTGAACCGCTGCGGATCTTCACCACCTTCTCCCGAATTGCTTTTCCCTTTCATCCTGTTCATCGCGATGGCCAGGTTTTCGTG
>DATISX010000275.1:0-6693 GCA_035468275.1 Salegentibacter sp. | reverse complement strand
GGCATCACACATAATCACTACTTTGTGATATCTTAATTTATCTATGTTCAGGGCTTTACTATCCTCTTCGGTACCAATAGTTACTCCAAGCGCAGTATAGATGTTCTTGATCTCTTCATTATCGAACACACGGTGAGTCATTGCTTTTTCAACATTCAGAATTTTACCTCTTAGTGGAAGAATAGCCTGGAATCTCCGGTCTCTACCCTGTTTGGCTGTTCCACCCGCCGAATCTCCCTCAACGAGGAATACCTCACTTTTAGCAGGATCCTGCTCTGAACAGTCAGATAATTTCCCGGGTAAACCACCTATACTCATTGCGGTTTTACGCTGTACCATATCGCGAGCTTTTTTAGCCGCGTTTCTGGCCTGAGCAGCAAGAATCACTTTCTGAACAATGGTCTTTGCATCATTAGGATTCTCCTCCAGGTAGTTCTCCAGCATTTCTGAAACTGCCTGAGATACTGCTGATGTTACTTCCCGGTTTCCTAGTTTAGTCTTTGTTTGCCCCTCAAACTGAGGTTCGGCTACTTTTACTGAAATAATAGCGGTTAATCCCTCACGGAAATCATCACCGGTAATTTCAAATTTGAGTTTATCCAGCATTCCCGAGGCATCGGCATATTTCTTAAGGGTAGTGGTTAAACCACGTCTGAATCCTGATAAATGCGTTCCTCCTTCGTGAGTATTGATATTGTTTACGTAAGAATGTAAATTCTCATTGAACGAAGTGTTATAAACCATCGCCACCTCAACAGGAATATCGTTCTTTTCACCTTCAATCGAGATCACATCGCTGATTATAGGTTCCCGGTTTCCGTCAAGGAATTTTATAAATTCTTTTAATCCTTCTTCAGAATAAAATCTTTCAGAGAGATATTCTCCTTCTTTATTGGCCTCCCGCTTATCAGTTAAAGTGATTTGTATTCCTTTATTCAAATAGGCCAGCTCACGCATCCTACTTGCTAAAGTTTCATAACTGTAATCTACACTTTGCTGAAATATTGAAGAATCGGGTTTAAATGTTATTATTGTTCCATTCTTATCTGATTCTCCAACCGGCTTTACCGGATATAAAGGCTTCCCAAGTTCGTATTCCTGTTCCCATATTTTTCCGTCACGGTAAACCGTAGCCTTCAAAGCAGAAGAAAGTGCGTTCACACAACTAACTCCTACCCCATGCAAACCACCAGAAACCTTATAAGAATCCTTATCGAATTTACCACCGGCTCCAATCTTGGTCATTACAACCTCAAGAGCAGAAACTCCTTCTTTTTTGTGAAGATCAATAGGAATTCCCCGGCCATTATCCTCGGTAGTTACCGAGCCATCTTCATTAATTGTAACTGTAATGGTATCACAATGGCCTGCCATAGCTTCATCTATGGAGTTATCTACCACCTCATACACCAAATGATGCAATCCTCTTACCCCTGTATCTCCAATATACATTGAAGGTCGCATGCGCACATGCTCCATTCCTTCTAAGGCCTGGATACTATCAGCCGAATATTGTTTCTTGGGTTCTTCGCTCATATATTCTGTTAATTAAATTCGTCTGTTTTATATAACGAACAAATATAACAAAACCCTTATTTTCTGCTAGCGGAAGCCTGATTTTAAGCCTTTAAGTTATTAACAATTTGTGTAAAAAAACCCGTAGCGCAGGTTAGCTTAAACCAGCCGCTACGGGCGTAACAAACCACACGATCGTTTTATGAGGCTTTGGCTAATTCCTCCACTTCTTTTTTAGCTGTTGAAGCCACGTGAGAAGTGTTTGCTCTTCCACTTGGATCCAGATCTTCCTGCCATTTAGGAACCCAACGTTTCACTGTTTTAGCTGCACTCTCCTGCGGGAAATGAGAAGCGAAAATTTCACGATAAAAATAAGCCTCTTTGGTCGCCGGAGTGTTATGTGGATATTTTTCGGCGGCATGTGCCATTTCCCGGTCACTCACGCGCGCTGAAGCATATGCTATAAGCTCATCAATCCAACTGTAACCTACTCCGTCGCTAAACTGCTCTTTTTGCCTCCAAAGCACTTCTTCAGGTAAAAATGGCTCGTCAGGGGTATCAAATGCTTTTCTTACTATATATTTCTCTACTCCATCGTAGGTTACTGGCATTTTATATTTGGCCTGAGTTTCCATAGCCACCTTTAAAAAGGCTTTATCTAAGAAAGGGACCCTGGCTTCAAGTCCGTGAGCCATGGTTGATTTATCGGCTCTTAAACAATCGGCAGTTGCCAGACGTTGCACCCTTCGGATTGTTTCCTTCTGAAATTCATCAGGTGATGGAGCGTTTTTGAAATAAAGATAGCCTCCAAAGATCTCATCGGCTCCTTCTCCTGAAAGTACTACTTTCACCCCTTTTTCTGCAATTGCTTTTGAAAGAAAATACATTGGGGTACTGGCTCTAATTGAAGTCACATCATAAGTTTCCAAATGCCAAACCAGTTTTTTCAGAATTTCGATTCCTTCTTCTACGCTGAAATAGATTTCATGATGTTCAGTTTCAAGAAATTTAGCAACCTTTCTTGCAGCTACAAGATCTGGCGCAGTTTCATCTAATCCAATTGAAAAGGAATGCAGTTTTTGCCCACTGTCCTTCATCAATCTTGCGGCTATCGAAGAGGTAAGTGAAGAATCGAGGCCGCCGCTTAATAAAACGCCAAGTGGCACATCGGCCATCAAGCGTTTTCTTGTTGCTTCAATCAGACTTTCCCTGATTTTTGTGAGATCAAGCTCCTTATCGGCTTTGGTATAATCATACCAATCGGGTTTATAATATTCTACAAATCCGGTTTCAGGAGTATAATAATGTCCCGGAGGAAAAGCAGCAAAACTAGTACATTGGTCGGCAAGGGCTTTCATTTCACTAGCAAACCAGATTGCGCCATCCTTATCCGTACCGTAGTAAAGAGGCTTAACTCCAATTGGATCACGCGCTGCAATAAAATCTTTTCCGTCTACTACAACAAAGGCAAAAACGCCATCGAGTTTATCTACAAAATCATAACCATATTCCTCATACATATGAACTATTACTTCTGAATCTCCTGTGGTTCTGAATTGGTGGTTTTTCAGCTCATTCTCCCGTAGTGACTGGTGGTTATAAATTTCTCCATTGTGAATCATCCAGGCTTTTCTTGTTCCCTGAATAGGTTGATGGCCGGTTTGCAAATCAACGATAGAAAGTCTTTCATGACTTAATAAATAGCCTTCTTCGGTAATTTGCAGTCCACTTTCATCCGGTCCTCGATGGGACATTCTCTTAGAGATCTTGCTCACTCTCTCTTTACTCAATCGATCTCCGATTACTGCTAAAATTCCACACATAATAATTGCTTTAATAATTCAATACAAATATGAGTTGAAGGTTTCAGTTTAAAAACAAATAAGCTTATTTAGCTATAATTTAAAAACTAAATATCCTGTATTGGTATTTTTTAAAAAGTAAATCATTCAAAATATCTACTAAAAAGTTTATATATGTAAATTTGGATATAATAACCTGGTTAATAATTATTCAGGATTTTCACCAGCCTCCTCCTTAGTTATCACAAAATCCCTTATATTTAATGGAAAAAATAAGCTAAACACTATGAAGAGAATATTAATTGCCGCTTTAGGAATTATATGTTTTATGGGAATTCCGCAGCTTACTGCACAGGAGAGAGATACTACCACGTCTCCTAATTTCCCAAAAATGGATGCAAGTCCAATGGACCTTACCGTCTACCGCGATAGCAATGACGATGTAATCGCCAGGGTACTTTACAGCAGACCCACGAAACGCGATAGAGTTGTTTTTGGTAAATTAGTGCCTTACGGCCAGGTTTGGAGAACCGGAGCTAATGAAGCTACCGAAATCACCTTGTACAAAGACATGAAAGTAGGTGATGCTGTGGTGGAAGCTGGAACCTACACCCTTTTCTCCATTCCGGAGGAAAAGGAATGGACAATTATTCTAAGCCAAAACACCCACACCTGGGGCGCTTATGAATATACCGATGAAGAAGATTTGGTTAGAATTACGGTACCAGTAAGACAATCTTCTACCAACATTGAAAATTTATCTATGGCCTTTGAACGAACCAGTGAAGAAAACGGAACAGATCTTTTAATAGGATGGGACGATAAATATGTTAGAGTTCCTTTCAAAAATGTAAATTAAGATACATTCCCTATAAATCAAAAACGCCCGTATCGGGCGTTTTTTTATGGAATATTGAGATATTTATGGGTTTGTAACGATACTTTCCACTTTGGATTCTTCATCACATAATCTACAATAAGCGGCATCATCTTTTCTCTTTTGCTCCATTCCGGCTGAAGATAAAGAATACAATTTTCTCCCACTTTCGCGGCCTGCTCTTCAGCAAACTTAAAGTCGTGATTATTAAAGATAATCATCTTAAGTTCATTAGCCTTCGAATACACCTCTTCAGTAGGAAGTTTATTCTTTTTTGGCGAAAGGCATATCCAGTCCCACTGACCGGTTAACTTATATGCCCCGGAAGTTTCTATATGTATTTTGCATCCCTTATTCTTTAAACCCTGGGTGAGCGGATTCATATCCCAGGTTAAAGGCTCCCCTCCTGTTACCACGATGGTATCACTATGGGAAGTTGCACTTTCAATGATTTTGCCTATATGGGTTGGCGGATGTAAACCGGCATCCCAGCTCTCCTTCACATCACACCAGTGACATCCAACATCACAACCTCCAATTCTAATAAAATAAGCAGCAGTTCCCTTATGAAATCCTTCCCCCTGAATAGTGTAAAACTCTTCCATTAAAGGAAGCATAATTCCCTCATCTACCAGCGCCCTTGTCTCTTCTGTTATCATAGCGCGCAAAGATACGGAATATACTTTTTTCCTACCTGCTTTTAAACTTCGATTATAGAATGCGTTTTATTTCAGGATCAAAGCGTTCTTAACTGCTGAAGGCTCTTCGCCAATTTTAACTAAAAATCCGTTTATCACTGCATATTCAACCTGCCCGTCTTTTTCCAGAAAGAAAGTATGAGAGATAGTTTCTGAAACTTTAAACCCGGGAGAAACAAGGTTTACCGGATATTCGGTATAATTCTCATCTTCCGGTAATTCTTCTACCGGAACATACGCATATGCTTCCACCAGTAATTCTTTAAAATCGAGATTCTCTAAATTCCTCATATTCTTTATGGTATCAGGATATACCTTCCCGAAAGCTAGCTTATATCCCGAGAGGTCTTTGCTGTTATAAGCATAATTGGTTGAAAGGTCTCCGCGATCGGCTACATAAGCACGATAAGAATACTCCTTAAGCGAATCGCCCGGGACTTCGCTGTGATTAATTCCCAGATCCAGAATATATTCATTCCCTAGTAATTCATAGGTAATCCCTGTTAGTTTCAGATCATAAAGTTTGGAGTCATTCTGTGGGATGTTTTCATATTCTGCAATAGATACCGATTTATATTTCTCATCGGCTATGGAGAAAACCGCAGCCAGAATTGATACAAAATTGAGCTTTCTTATTTCCTGTTTTTCCGGGTCGTCTGGATAACCACCGCTTTCAATTAATATGGTGCTGGTGCCCCACTTCTGAATATTATCTCCAAAAGCACGGGGTTCAAAATCATCGTTGTACCTGCCAACCTGCCCGGGTGCGTAATTCTGGATCACATTATTCATTAGAACAATGAGTTTCATCGCATTCCCCCGAACCTCATTAATGGATTTTTCAAAATCGTAGGCCGGAGCTAAATAGGAAATAGTTGCAGGTTTTTCGGTTCCTTCAGCGTTATAGTATCGACTCTGGTCGTGAAGATTGAAACCGAAATCGGCATCAAGGCTATCCCTTACTTTTTTCAGGGTTTTACTTTCGGGCGATTGTAATCTAAGCGCATCCCGGTTCACATCTACTCCTAAAGCATTTCTCCTTTCGAATTTTTCAGCGCCATCAGGGTTGAGCATAGGTAGAAAATGCAATGTGACTTCATTTAGTAGGTTTTCTTTTTCTTCTTTAAAATCTTCAGAATTCAGAAAATTAAAAATATCAAAAAGAGCCATTGTAGCGGTAGATTCATCTCCGTGCATTTGTGACCAAAGGAGCACATTGGTTTCCCCGGTTCCGATACTTAAAAGATTTAGACTTCTGCCTTCGATAGATTCCCCAACCGTGTTAATCCTGAAATCGAAGTTTTTCTCTTGCTTATTAATAAGATCCACAACCAGCTTGTGGGTAAATCTTCTTTGATTGATCTCTTCTTCCTTATAGTCAGGATATTTTTCATAAAGTTCTTTATAAAATTCCTGCTGAGCCGAAAGTCCGAAGCTGAAAAGCAAAAAGAAGATCGATAAAATTTGGAGTTTTTTCATTTTCCTGTGGGTTATGATTGGGGAACGGGTTTAAAATTAAAGTTTCTGGTGGCATTTCGAACAGCTTTCATAAAATCTTCACCGGGATCGGTTTTTTGAGTTCGATATGCGCTGTCTTTTTCCCTCCAAAGAGGATGATTTTCAAAGTTAGTATATTCATAATGACCGATAAGATAATCAATGTCGTATTTGTTTGCGAGATAATTAACCAACCAGATATTCGCATCTATCTGTGCACGGGTTAATGGCGTTTCCTCTGTACCGCCCACATTCTCAATCCCAATGGCAACATGATTTAGACCAATTACGTGTCTGGCCATGA
>DATISX010000274.1:0-3371 GCA_035468275.1 Salegentibacter sp. | reverse complement strand
TTCTTTTTTACACCGTTAATCGCGGCGATGGCCGGGAATGTGGGAGTGCAATCCAGTGCGATAATTGTTCAGGGGCTTGCTAATAATAATCTAAAAGGTAGTCTCTTTAAGCGACTCCTAAAGGAACTTAGTCTCAGTCTTATCAATGGTGTTGTTTTGGGCTTATTAATAATCCTTTTTGGGCTTATTGTGGGCCAGCCGCAACTGGTGAGTCTTTCTATAGCTCTTTCATTATTAAGCGTTATTATTTTGGCGGCATTAATAGGGACTTTTGTGCCAATTATTCTTGATAAGCGCGGTATTGATCCTGCAATTGCCACCGGACCGTTTATTACTACAAGCAATGATATCTTAGGAATATTTCTATTCTTTTATCTATCTAAAGTAATTCTTGGTTTTTAGAATACATAAGTATGAAAACTATCAATATACAAGAGAAGCTTACCAAATTTAGTGAACACTGGCATCCACATCAAATTGCAGTAGTTAATGATATGCAGGTCTTACTGGCAAAAGTTACCGGAGAATTTGTATGGCATGTACATGAGGAAGAAGACGAGCTTTTTCAGGTAATAAAAGGTAAACTTTATATTCAATTTGAGGATAGAACTGAAACTTTGAAAGAAGGAGAAATGTTGGTGGTTCCAAAAGGGGTGAAGCATTGTCCCAAAACAGCTGACGGGGAAGAAGCACATATTATGCTCTTTGAAAAACTCACTTTGAAACATACCGGAAATGTAACCAGTTCCTTAACGGTAGATGACTATCCTAAAATATAATCATTGATGAGAATTTGAGGCACAGGTTCAGTAATTGAAACCAGGCCGTTTTTCATTATCACCAGGATATCTTCGGAAATTTTCTCTTTTTCTATTATCAAAAATGAAGCGTGGTTTCTAGAACCTCGCCCCTCCATTTTTCCTTGTTTCGGCATCATTCTTTATCTTTGTCTGTTGCATTTGGGTCTTCAGAATAAAGCTTCTGAAAGACAGACGTTTCATTAATTTTTTAGAATTAAAATAATTTTAAATGATCATTTTACACGCTGACACCAATCACCCAACTCTTTTAAAACAACTGGAAGAAGCCGGACATCATAATATTGAAGGCTACACCCAAACTCGGGAGGAAACCCTTGCAAATCAGCATTTGTATGACGGTATTGTAATAAGAAGTCGGTATACCATTGATAAGGAATTTATAGACGCAGCCCCAAACCTGAAATTTATAGCCAGAGTCGGTGCCGGTCTTGAGAGCATTGATGTAGATTATGCCAAAGCGCACAACATTGAGTTGTTCTCCGCTCCTGAAGGAAACCGAAATGCTGTAGCCGAACATTCTCTTGGAATGCTTTTATCTCTCTTTAATAAGCTGAACAAAGCCGATCGGGAAGTAAGAGATGGACTGTGGCACCGGGAAGAAAACCGAGGTTTGGAACTTGACGGAAAAACTGTAGGAATTATTGGCTACGGAAATATGGGAAAGGCCTTTGCCAAAAAGCTCAAAGGTTTTGAGGTAGAAGTGCTTTGTTATGACATAAAGGAAAATGTGGGAGATGAAAATGCCAAACAGGTCTCTTTGGAAGAGTTTGCTGAAAAGGTCGACGTAGTAAGCCTGCATACCCCTTTAACCTCCGAAACTAACCAAATGGTGAATAAGGAATTCATCGAAAAATTTAATAAACCTTTCTGGTTTATTAATACTGCCCGCGGAAAATGCGTGGTTACCGAAGATCTTGTTGAAGCGCTTAAAGATGGACGGATCCTTGGAGCAGGTTTGGATGTGTTGGAATATGAAAAAGATTCTTTTGAAAGTCTTTTTTCAAATGAGAAGAAAATCGCTCTTAGTGTAGAAAACAATATTCCGCAGGCGATGCAGGAACTAATGTTTTTGCAAAATGTTATTCTAAGTCCGCATGTTGCCGGTTGGACGGTGGAATCTCACGAAAAACTAGCCAGTGTCATCGCTGAAAAAATAATTGGAAAATTCGGGAGAGGAGATAAAAAATAAAATTCTCGAAATTAAGATAAGAAAAAGGCGGCTTTCTGAAAATAAATCTGAAAGCCGCCCTATTATTTAAATGTTTTAGTTGTTCTGACTTAATTCAATCAGCGCTGATTTGATAGATTCTTCGCCTTCTAAAGCTTCGAATGCCATGTTCTTGGCCAGAGGATCGGCCAGGCACATTACCAGTAAAAAGGCCACATCATCACGGGAGATCTCTCCTTGTTCTTCAAGTTTTGGTGCAATTTTCACCTTCGCTAGACCAAGGTCATCGTTTAAAGCGCCGGGCCTCACTATGGTGTAAGGAATCCCACTATCCACAAGATAATCATCGGCTTCTTTTTTAGCTTTCAGGTAGTTCTCAAGATCTTTGTTTTGAGAATGATCATCGGTACCCATAGCGCTAAGCAAGATGAATTTTTTCACCTTGAATTTTTTGGCCGCATCAACCATTTTCTTTGCGCCTTCCTGGTCTACACTAATGGTTTTTTCGGGTCCTGTTTTGCTCCCTGAACCTGCCGCAAAGATCACCCGGTCAATCTTGTTAAATGCAGGTTCCACATCTTTCTCGAGATCGGCAAGCACAGTTTCAACTTCCATATCGTCGAACATCTGCTTTTGAGATTCATCCCGAATCATAGCAATTGGCTTAAAATTCTGAGTATTATTAAGGATTTCTATCACCCTTTTTCCTGTACTTCCTGTCGCTCCTGCGATAAGTATCCTTTCCATAATATTTTATTGATTTTTCGTATATTCTGAAAGATAAGAATGAAATGAAAGTTTCCCTAAAACAAGCTTCAGAATAACATGAAATTAACAGGCATAGGCGCCTGGTTTTTGATTCTAACTTCGAGTTACTAATTGTACGGTGTCCCGGGTTATTTGTTTCAGTAGAATTTCTTTGTCTTTTTCCAGGCTGGCAATCGCGGCATCATTAAAATGCCTGATGGTATAAAGAGAAACGCCGGTGTTGTATTTCACCCTGAACCTCGCCTTTAAGTGCTGAATTAGCTTCTCCAGCTGATTAAATCTGTTATCTACACAAACCGAAAAACTTATCGCTGAATTCTGAATAAGGTCCACTTTCATCTGGTAGAGATGGAAAAGCCTGAAGATCTCACTGATGTTTTCTTCAACCATGAATGAAAAATCCAGGGAGGAAAGTGAAATAAGTACCTGATTTTTTTTAACAATGAAACAAGGAATTTCAGGTTCAATTCGGTTTCCTCTGCTCACTGAGGTGCCTTTTCCGTCAGGTTGTATAAAAGATTTAACGTAAAGCGGAATTTCTTTTTTCTGAAGTGGTTGCAGCGTTTTAGGATGTATAACTGAAGCTCCGTAGAAAGCGAGTTCAATAGCTTCTT
>DATISX010000273.1:0-16667 GCA_035468275.1 Salegentibacter sp. | reverse complement strand
AAGAAAAACTTTAAACTTTCAGCAGGATTCCTTGTATTCTTTATTGTTTCTGAATCAATGATGTCCTGGGACTGGATCATGAGTCTGGATCCGCACTGGTTTAGCACCTTGTTTGGATGGTATGTTTTCGCCAGCTTGTTCGTTTCAGGGATTACCGTAATAGCGCTTATAAGTATCTATCTGAAATCCCGAGGTTATCTTCCATTTGTTAACGATAGTCACATTCATGATCTGGCCAAGTTTATGTTCGGAATAAGTATTTTCTGGACCTACCTATGGTTCTCCCAGTTTATGTTGATCTGGTATTCAAATATTCCTGAAGAGGTTGTATACTTTATTAGTCGAATAGAAAATTATTCACTTCCTTTCTTTGGAATGGTTGCGCTTAACTTTATATTCCCGTTATTAATGCTTATGAATAGCGACTATAAACGTGTTAACTGGTTTGTTGTTCTAACCGGAATAATCATTCTGGTGGGACACTACCTAAATGTTTTTGTAATGATTATGCCTGCCACAGTAGGTGAATCGTGGTATATTGGCCTTCCTGAAATAAGTGCAGTTTTATTATTTGCAGGATTGTTTATTTTTGTCGTTTTCAATGCCTTAACAAAAGCACCTTTATTGGCAAAAAGGAATCCGTTCATTAAAGAAAGTGAACATTTCCATTATTAATTAAAAGATTGATTGTTTAAAGAAGAATTTAAAAAATGACCGTATTCTTAGTAATAATTGTACTTGCCCTTCTGGGTATAACCGGATGGCAGTTATCGAAGATTTTTGAACTGTCCAAAGGGCCGGGTGCAGATTCAACCCAAATTGCCAACGATAACGACAACAGGCAGCAGGCCAAGTATATGCTTTGGTTCATGATCTTCCTGTATGTAGGGATGGCCTATAGTTTTTGGAAATGGAGCAAACTTTATCTTCCCGAAGCAGCATCTGAACATGGTAGCCAGGTAGATTTATTAATGTTTATCTCCATAGGCCTAATAATGGTTGTTCAGGTTTTAACCCAGGCTTTATTGCACTGGTTTGCCTATAAATATCAGGGTAGAAAAGGGAATAAAGCTTTGTTTTTTGCCGATAATGATAAACTGGAATTCATCTGGACTATAATCCCGGTAATTACCCTTGCGGGATTAATTATCTACGGATTGTTTACCTGGTCAGATATTATGAATATCGATGAGGATAGTGACCCTATCGTTATTGAGATCTATGCCAAACAATTTAGCTGGCAGGCGCGCTATGCCGGAGAGGATAATACTCTTGGTGACGCGAATGTTAGATTTATCGAAGGTAGAAATAATGTTGGGGTAGATGAAAGTGACCCTTACGCCCAGGATGATAAAATTACTACAGAATTACACCTTCCTGTAGACAGACCTGTATTGTTTAAATTTAGATCTCAGGATGTTCTGCATTCTGCTTATTTCCCTCATTTCCGTGCTCAAATGAACGTAGTTCCGGGTATGGTTACCCAGTTCGGTTTTACACCAAGCATTACCACCGCCGAAATGAGAGATAGCGAGTATATGGTAGATAAAGTTAAAACCATAAATGAAATTAGAAAGGATAATAGTGAAATTTTAAGTGCTGAAGGAGAAATGCCTCTTGATCCTTATGAGTTCGATTATTTTATTGCCTGTAACAAGATTTGTGGAGACGCTCACTACAATATGCAGATGAAGATTGTAGTTGAAACGGAAGAAGAGTATAATGCCTGGTTAAGCGAGCAGTCTACTTTCGGGGAATTTATGGATAATTAGAAACAACTTTAAAAAGAATATACTTTAAGATATGTCAGCAATAGCAACATCACCGGCTCACGATCACCACGACGATCACGGACATCATCATAAACAAACTTTTATTACTAAATACATCTTTAGTACAGACCATAAGATGATATCCAAACAATACCTCATCACAGGTATTTTAATGGGTATTGTAGGTATTATGATGTCGGTATTATTCCGTATGCAACTGGCCTGGCCAGAGGAGTCTTTCGCTATCTTCGAAGCTCTTCTAGGAAAGTGGGCTCCTGACGGAGTAATGACACCCTCTATTTACCTTGCTCTAGTTACCATTCACGGTACAATCATGGTATTCTTTGTATTAACTGCCGGTCTAAGTGGTACTTTTAGTAACCTGCTTATTCCGCTGCAGATTGGAGCTCGTGATATGGCCTCAGGATTTTTGAATATGCTTTCATACTGGTTGTTTTTCATTTCCTGTGTGATCATGCTTAGCTCACTTTTTATTGAATCCGGGCCGGCTTCTGCTGGTTGGACAATATATCCGCCGCTTAGTGCTTTGCCCCAGGCAATTGGAGGTTCAGGCCTCGGAATGACGCTTTGGCTAGTTTCTATGGCTATTTTCATAGCCTCTTCCCTGTTAGGGTCTCTTAACTATATCGTGACTGTTTTAAACTTAAGAACCAAGGGAATGTCTATGACCAGACTTCCACTTACCATTTGGGCGTTTTTTGTGACCGCAATTATTGGGGTGGTTTCTTTCCCGGTATTGTTATCGGCGGCCTTGTTGCTTATCATGGACCGTAGTTTTGGTACTTCATTCTTCCTAAGCGATATCTATATTTCAGGAGAAGTATTAAGTTACCAGGGTGGTTCTCCGGTATTGTTTGAACACCTTTTCTGGTTCCTTGGTCACCCAGAAGTTTATATCGTAATCTTACCTGCAATGGGTATTGTTTCCGAAGTTATGGCTACCAATGCCCGTAAACCTATTTTTGGTTACCGTGCGATGGTTGCGTCCATACTTGCAATCGCATTCCTTTCTACAATTGTATGGGGTCACCATATGTTTGTATCGGGTATGAACCCATTCCTTGGATCGGTATTTACTTTTACCACATTGCTAATTGCTATCCCTTCCGCAGTAAAAGCCTTCAACTGGATCACTACCTTATGGAAAGGTAATTTACAGATGAACCCTGCAATGCTGTTTTCTATTGGTTTTGTTTCTACCTTCATTACCGGAGGTTTAACAGGGATTATTCTTGGGGATTCTACACTTGATATTAACGTACACGATACTTATTTCGTAATTGCCCACTTCCACTTAGTGATGGGTATATCTGCCATCTACGGACTTCTGGCCGGGGTTTACCACTGGTTTCCTAAAATGTTTGGCCGTATGATGAACAAAAATCTTGGTTATGTTCACTTCTGGATTACCGCTGTTGGAGCCTACGGAGTTTTCTTTCCGATGCACTTTATAGGATTGGCCGGTTTGCCAAGACGTTATTATACCAACACCGCGTTCCCATATTTTGATGATCTTGCAGACGTAAATGTGATCATCACTGTTTTTGCAATTATTACTTCTGCTGTTCAAGTGGTGTTTCTTTGGAACTTTTTCTCCTCAATTTTCTACGGAAGAAAAGCAACACAAAACCCATGGAATGCTACTACCCTGGAATGGACTACTCCGGTAGAACACATCCACGGAAACTGGCCTGGTGAGATTCCTTCAGTTTACCGTTGGCCTTACGATTACAGTAAGACCAATGAAGACGGAGAATACGTTATAAAAGGACAGGATTTTGTTCCACAGAATGTTCCGCTTCAGGAAAATGAAGAAGAATTGAATCATTAATTTCTCTAGTATAAAACCAAAGCCGTTTGAATTTTCAAACGGCTTTTTTTTGGCCTTAATTTTAATATTTTGCAAGTCTTTTTTAGGTCTAGTAAGGTAACCTCTTTTACTTATCTTTGCTGAAGAACCTTTTTTTGAGAGTACGGCTATGAATGATAACCTGGATCCAAGCGGAGAAAACTTTTCTCCTGAAGAATTTGATATTGAAAGAGCTTTGCGCCCCCTGGAATTTGATGATTTTGCAGGGCAGGATCAGGTTTTGGATAATCTAAAGGTTTTTGTTGAGGCGGCAAATCAAAGGGGAGAAGCTTTAGATCATACTCTTTTTCATGGACCTCCGGGGCTTGGTAAAACAACTCTGGCACATATTCTGGCCAACGAACTTAGTGTAGGCATTAAAGTTACTTCCGGACCGGTTTTGGATAAACCCGGAGATTTGGCAGGACTCCTCACTAATCTTGATGAAAGGGATATTCTTTTTATAGATGAAATTCACCGGCTTAGTCCGGTAGTTGAAGAATACCTCTATTCAGCAATGGAAGATTACCGGATTGATATTATGATTGAAACCGGACCAAATGCGAGAACCGTTCAAATAAATCTGAATCCGTTTACCCTGGTTGGAGCAACCACTCGCTCCGGGCTTCTTACTGCTCCTATGCGGGCGCGTTTTGGAATATCGAGTAGACTACAGTATTACACCACAGAACTGCTTTCAGACATCGTGCAACGTAGCGCGGAAATTCTCAAGGTGCCAATAAGTCTTGATGCTGCAATCGAAATTGCTGGACGAAGCCGTGGGACTCCACGTATTGCCAACGCACTTCTAAGAAGAGTGAGGGATTTCGCCCAGATTAAAGGCAATGGAAAAATCGATATGGAAATTGCCCAATATGGCCTTAAAGCGCTTAACGTAGATACTCATGGTTTAGATGAAATGGATAATAAAATCCTGGAAACAATAATCGATAAATTTAAAGGAGGGCCGGTTGGTATTACCACTTTGGCTACCGCAGTAAGCGAAAGCGCCGAAACTATCGAAGAGGTTTACGAACCTTTTCTCATTCAGCAGGGATTTATTTATCGTACCCCTCGTGGACGGGAAGTAACCGAAGCCGCTTACAGGCACCTTGGCAGGACTAAAGGAAGTACACAGGGTGGATTGTTCTAAAAGTTAAAAGAGAGTGTTTTCTTTTCGATTCAAGAAGTTTCAGGTGGTTTCTTCCTAACTTGAGTTTTCAAACGGGCATTATGAAAGGCAAAGACATTCCGGCGGTATCGTGGCTAAAATTTATGGGGAAAGCCAATCTCATTCTCAAAAATCCCCTGCCTTTTCACGCTGAAAATTTTGAAAAACTCGGAGATATTTTCAGGGTAAAAACCGGTTTCGGAAATCCCCTTGTCTTTTCCAGAAGTGCTGCCTTTGCCGAGTACGCTCTTCAGAAAAACCATAAGAATTTTGAAAAATCGCCAATTCAAACCCGGGATATGGCAAAATATCTTGGCTACGGACTCCTGACTGCCACAGGGGAACACTGGCGGAAACAGCGCAAACTTATTCAGCCCGCTTTTCATAAGAAGCAAATCGCCGGCCTTTTGGATACAGTAAATTCGGCTATATTACATGAGTTGGACAAGATCGAACCCAATAAATTCATAGATATTTTTCCGGTTTTTAATGACCTGGCCTTTCAAACGGTTGTAAAATCTCTTTTTAGCAGCGCCGTTGGCCAGAAGGAAATCGACCGGCTTCAATATATTACCGAAGCTGCACAGCGAATGTTGGTCAAAGAACTCAGGCAGCCTTTTAAACGCTGGTGGTTTAAGTATGGAGGAAGCATAAAAAAGCACATGAATTTAGTTGAAGAAGCGCGGGATATCCTTAGAAAATTAGTGAGGGAAAGAAAAGAAAATCCGGTAGGCGAGGGAGATCTTTTGGATATGTTGCTGGAGGCAAGGTATGAGGACGGCACTGCAATGAGCGAAAAACAACTGATAGACGAAATTCTGATCTTTTTTACCGCAGGTCATGAAACCACTTCGAATGCGCTTACTTTCACTGCTGAACTCCTCGCAAGACATCCCCATATTCAGGAAAAAATTGCTTCGGAAACTAAAAGAGCAAAGGAAAATTCCCGCGATCTTATGGAATATATTGCTTCCTGTACTTATACGAAACAGGTGTTAGAAGAAGCTATGCGCTTATATCCTCCGGTTTATTTTATAGATCGTATTAATCTTGAGGAAGATGAATTTAACGGATTCCGATTGCATAAAAACTCCAATTTATTGTTTTCGATCTATGAAATTCATCGTGACTCCGCATACTGGAAAAACCCATTGGAATTTGATCCTTCCCGATTTGCTGAAGGCACCAAACATACTTCCCACTACTTTCCGTTTGGGGCAGGACCACGGAAATGCATTGGAAATAATTTTGCGATGTATGAAATGATTTTAGCCATTACAGAGCTGGTTTCCAGGTATAGGATCAGAACTAATAAGGGAGAAATTGAAATAACACCTTTAATTACGCTGAAACCAAAAAATGCAGTTTTGGAATTCTCTAAAAGATAAACCGAAATTATTCCGGCCTGTCTTCGGCGGAAAATCTTATGCCAATTTTATTTATGTAATTTTGCGCTTAACAATTTGAAAAATAAGTACCAAAGTGATTGGGCAGGCGCAGAAGGAGATATATACTTCAAAAATTAAAGGTGAAGCTAAACGCCTCGGTTTTCTTTCATGTGGGATTTCCAGGGCCGAATTTCTCGAAGATGAAGCATCCCGCCTGGAAAATTACCTCAAGAAGGGAATGCATGGCGAAATGTCCTATATGGAAAATCATTTCGACAAACGCCTGGATCCTACAAAACTTGTTCCCGGTTCAAAATCGGTTATTTCTTTACTGCTGAATTACTTTCCCCATGAAATTCAGAATCAGGATTCCTATAAGATCAGTAAATACGCTTACGGGCGGGATTACCATTTTGTGATCAAAGATAAATTAAAAGACCTGATGCAATTCATGCAGAAGGAAATCGGAGAAATAGATGGGCGTGCATTCGTGGATTCAGCACCGGTTCTGGATAAAGCCTGGGCAGCCAAAAGCGGCCTCGGCTGGATAGGAAAGCATTCCAATCTGTTATCCAAGCAAACCGGATCTTTCTATTTTATTGCTGAACTTATTGTGGACCTGGAACTGGAATATGACACCCCGGTAACCGATCATTGCGGAAGCTGCACCGCCTGCATAGATGCCTGTCCTACTCAGGCGATTGTAGAACCTTACAAAGTTGACGGCAGCAAGTGTATTTCCTATTTCACAATTGAATTAAAAGATGAGCTTCCAAACTCCTTCAAGGGTCAATTTGAGGACTGGATGTTTGGCTGTGATATCTGCCAGGATGTTTGCCCCTGGAACCGTTTTTCAAAACCACATAATGAGCCTTTGTTTAACCCGCATCCCGATTTACTCGATAATGATAAAAAAGATTGGGAAGAGATTACTAAAGAAACCTTTAATGAGATCTTCAGGAAATCGGCTGTGAAAAGAACGAAATATGAAGGTTTAAAGCGGAATATTGAGTTTCTGAAAGGATAATTATCCCTTTTTATCGGTATTGTAATGAAATATTCTTTAAATTAATAGTGGTGGTTTTGAAAATGAAATTTGGTTATGCAACAAGATAGCACCTGCCATTACTATCCCCCTGCAGAAGAGAAATTTAATGTAATTTCTCATGGCTTTGGATTTGCCCTCAGTATCATAGGATTGATCTTGCTCATTTTAAAAGCAAATGAGCTGGGAGGCATGAGGCACCTGGTTAGCTTCAGTGTTTTTGGCGCGAGCATGATTCTTCTGTATGCTGCCTCAACTTTTTACCACGCCACTACCGATTCCACCTGGAGATACAGATTGAATATCCTTGATCACGCTTCCATATATGTGCTTATCGCCGGGACTTACTCGCCTTTTGCTTTAGTAACTTTAAGTGGAGTTGTTGGTTGGAGTATTTTTGGAGTGGTTTGGACTCTCGCCTTAGCGGGAATCATTCTGAAATTCTTTTTTACAGGGCGGTATAATACACTCTCTACAATTATGTATGTAGTAATGGGTTGGATTATTGTTTTTGCTGTTAAACCACTACTCGATAACTTACCAACACCCGGACTTTTATGGCTTTTGGCCGGTGGAATTTCATATACCTTTGGAGCGGTAATCTTTAGTCTGGACAAAGTAAAATTCAACCACGCCATTTTTCATATTTTCGTGTTGTTTGGAAGTTTCTCCCACTTTATCGCTATCTATTTTTACGTTCTACCAGAGGATTCAGCAGGGCTTATTTCCTGAACTTTTGTGTCTTTTATTAAGGCAACCTTGCTAACTTTGCTGCTACAGTCAAATTGAAAAATTATGAGTAGCAACCCCAGAAAAAGGCGTGAGGCCTTGGTATATCACGCTAAGCCAAAACCTGGTAAAATTCAGGTAGTTCCCACCAAAAAATATTCAACACAAAGAGATCTTTCTCTGGCATACTCCCCGGGAGTGGCAGAACCCTGCCTTGAGATAGAAAAAGATAAAGAAAACGCCTATAAATATACTACTAAAGGTAATCTGGTTGCAGTTATTTCCAATGGTACAGCTGTTCTCGGCCTGGGCGACATAGGTCCTGAAGCTTCTAAACCAGTTATGGAAGGAAAGGGCTTACTGTTTAAAATATTTGCCGATATAGATGTTTTTGATATTGAAGTGGATACAAAAGATGTAGATAAATTTGTTGAAACAGTAAAGAACATTGCCCCCACTTTTGGCGGAATTAACCTTGAAGATATTAAAGCTCCTGAAGCTTTTGAAATTGAAAGACGACTTAAGGAAGAGCTGGATATTCCGGTAATGCATGATGACCAGCATGGTACGGCTATAATTTCTGCAGCTGCCCTTTTGAATGCATTGGAACTCGCCAAGAAGAAACTGGAAAAGGTAAAAATAGTAATTAATGGCGCCGGCGCTGCAGCAATTTCCTGTACCAAATTATATAAAGCCTTTGGAGCCAAACCCGAAAATATTGTCATGCTGGACAGTAAAGGGGTAATTAGAAAAGACAGGCCCAATCTTTCTGAAGAAAAAGCAGAATTCGCAACTTCCCGTAAGATTGATACTCTGGATGAGGCCATGAAAAATGCCGATGTTTTTGTTGGGCTTTCTATTGCAGATATTGTTACTCCAGAAATGCTTAAAAGTATGGCTAAAAGGCCAATCGTCTTTGCAATGGCAAATCCCGATCCCGAGATCGATTATGATCTGGCCATTTCGACAAGAAAAGATCTGATTATGGCTACCGGTCGAAGTGATCATCCTAACCAGGTCAATAATGTGCTCGGTTTTCCATTTATCTTCAGGGGAGCTCTTGACGTTCGCTCTACCAAGATCAATGAAGAAATGAAAATGGCTGCAGTTAAAGCTTTAGCCGAATTAGCTAAAGAACCGGTTCCGGAACAGGTGAATATTGCCTACGGGGAGACCCGAATGAACTACGGCCCGGAATATATTATTCCAAAACCATTTGATCCCAGGCTTATCGCAAGAGTTCCCCCGGCTGTAGCCCGCGCTGCGATGGAAAGCGGCTGCGCAAGATTACCTATTACAGATTGGGATAAGTATGAAGAAGAGTTGTTGGAGAGAATGGGGAATGACAATAAAATTTCCCGTCTGTTGATGAACAGGGCCAAAATGGATCCTAAACGAGTTGTTTTCGCCGAAGCTGATCATCTTGATGTTCTTAAGGCTGCCCAAATTGTAAATGATAAAGGAATCGCGATTCCAATTCTGCTTGGGAGAAAAGAAGTCATCCAGGAACTTATGCAGGAGATAGATTTTGATGCGGATGTAGAAATTCTTGATCCAAAATCTGATGAACAGGATGAAAAACGTAAAGCTTATGCTGAGGTGTATTGGAAAACCCGCCGTCGTAGTGGTGTAACTTTTTATGATGCTGAGAATTTTATGCGTCTGCGAAATTATTTCGCGGCTATGATGGTAAATACCGGAGATGCCGATGCTTTGCTCTCTGGATATTCCCGGGCCTATCCAACAGTGGTAAAACCTATGCTTGAACTTATTGGGATGGCCAAAGGAGTTAGCCGTGTGGCGGCAACAAACCTAATGAATACCTCGCGAGGGCCTTTGTTTATTAGCGATACCTCTATCAACATAGATCCGCCTGCAAAAGATCTGGCGAAAATTGCACAAATGACGGCTCGTACCGTTCAGCTGTTTGGGCTGGAGCCGGTGATTGCCATGATCTCTTATGCGAATTTTGGTTCTTCCAAAGATCCGCATGCAAAAAAAGTAAAAGAAGCAGTGGCATATCTGCATCGCTGGAATCCTGAATTAAAGGTAGACGGGGAATTACAAACCGATTTTGCCCTGAACCGCGAAATGCTTCAAAGTAAATTTCCGTTCTCTAAGCTGGCAGGTAAAAAGGTAAATACCCTAATTTTTCCAAACCTTGATTCAGCAAATAGTAATTACAAGATGCTAAAAGAGCTAAACCATGCCGATTCTATTGGACCCATCATGATGGGAATGAAAAAACCTGTGCATATACTTCAGCTTGGGGCGAGCGTAGAGGAAATGGTGAATATGGCTGCCGTGGCTGTTGTAGATGCACAGGAAAAAGAGAGAAAACAACAAAAGGAAGAAAAATAGAGATTTTGACGATAAAGCCCGTCTTGTTGAACATTTCGGGCTTAAGTTAATTTCACTACATTTGATTTCTAAGCTTGAATTGATTTATGATTCATCATTTAAAGGGGCAATTAGTCGAGAAATATCCCACACATATTGTGGTTGATTGTAACGGTGTTGGCTATTTTTTAAATATTTCTTTAAATACATTTGCTCAGCTCCCCGACTCAGAAGCGGTCCATATCTACACTCATTTGCAGGTAAAAGAAGATTCTCATACCCTATATGGTTTTAGCGACAAATATGAACGGGAGATCTTCCGGTTATTGATTTCTGTTTCGGGAGTAGGAACGAGTACAGCAAGAACAATGTTGTCTTCCTTGGAACCGGGGCAGGTAAGGGAAGCCATAGCCACAGCCGATGTGGCTACAATTCAAAGCGTAAAAGGTATTGGTGCCAAAACTGCCCAACGTGTTATTTTAGACCTGAAAGACAAGATCCTGAAAGTTCAGGATGGGGATGAAATTTTTATTTCTCAAGACAATACAATAAAAGAAGAAGCGTTATCAGCTTTAGAAACCCTGGGTTTTGCCCGAAAGCAAGCAGGGAAAGTCATAGACAAGATTTTAAAGGAATCTACCAGCCCTACTGTAGAGTCCCTTATCAAATTGGCGCTTAAAAACCTTTAGAAATTGAGGAACAATTACTTGAAATTGTCAACTTCGTTCCCCCTCGTCTTACTGTTTTCGCTGGTAATTTCAGCTGATTTATCAGGACAGGAGACTTCGCAAGACACCACCCGTACCGGCTATGACTTAGGTACCATTTCATTGCCCGATCCAGAGAGTTTTTCTTCCCAATATGAATACGATCCTATTTTAGACCGATATATTTTCCGTGAAAGTATCGGGAATATTCGTTTGTCACAACCTCTTATCCTCACTCCTGAAGAATTTGAAGAGCTTGTTCTTCGGGAAGAGATGCAGAATTATTTTAAGCTAAAAGGTGATGCCATTGCCGGAAATAAAGAAGGAGTTGAAGAAATCCAGAGAGATATGTTGCCGGATTTTTATGTGAATTCCGGCTTTTTTGAAAGTGTTTTTGGCGGAAGTGAAATAGATATTGTGCCTCAGGGTACGGTGGAAATGGATATGGGCCTGCTTTTCACTAAACAGGATAACCCGGCTTTTTCTCCCCGAAACCGAAGAAATCTAACCTTCGATTTCGATCAGCGTATTAGTTTGAGTCTGCAGGGACGGGTTGGAGAACGCCTGGGGATTATCGCCAATTACGATACCGAATCTACCTTCGATTTCCAGAACCAACTGAAATTGGATTATACGCCCAATGAAGATGATATTATCCAGAAGATCGAGGTTGGTAATGTGAATATGCCCCTCAATAATGCACTGTTGCAGGGCGCGCAAAGTCTCTTCGGATTTAAAACTGAATTGCAATTTGGAAAAACCAAGATCACCGGAGTCTTTTCTGAACAAAAATCAGAACGGCGAACCGTTAATGTAGAAGGAGGCGCCACGATCGAAGACTTTGAGAAATTCATCCTGGAATACGATCAGGATCGTCATTTCTTCCTTGCCCATTATTTTAGGGATCACTATGATGAAGCCTTAAAGGATTACCCCTTTATAAATTCCAATATTCAAATACAGCGAATTCAGGTTTGGGTAACCAACCGCACAAATAATACTCAAAACCTCCAGGACACCCGTAATATTGTCGGAATACAGGACCTGGGGGAAACCTTTACTGAGGGAAACATCGGATTAAATAATCCGCCAGCAGGATTTTTTAATCAGCCTGAAGGCGCTTTTCCTGAAAACAGTAATAATGATTTTAACCCTTTAGGAATTAACGGTGCTGCAGAATCGGTGCTCACTCCTGCGATTAGGGATATTTCCAGTGTTGAAAGTGGTTTTGGTGGCGTACAGGTTTCAGAAGGAACCGATTATATCAAGCTTGAAAATGCCCGGCAGTTAAAGTCAAATGAATATACCCTGAATACCCAGTTAGGATACATATCCCTGAATCAGCGCTTAAGCAATGATGAGGTACTTGCGGTAGCTTTTCAGTATACGGCAAACGGGGAAGTTTATCAGGTAGGTGAATTTGCCAATGATGGGATAGATGCTACCGGAACAGCTTCAGCCGAAGAACCCGTAGAAGAACCTGAACAGGAGAGCAACACCCGGTTGAATCAGAATCTGGTGGTAAAACTTCTTAAAAGCACTATCACCAATGTGAATGAACCCATCTGGGACTTGATGATGAAGAATATTTACAGCCTGGGAGCCTATGAACTGGAAAGAGAAGATTTCAGATTGAATATTCTTTATACCGATCCTCAGCCGCTAAATTATATCAAAGCGGCCGGTGATGGTTCTACGCCTTTGCCTGAAGATGTAGAGGAAACCTCACTTTTAAGGGTTTTCAATCTGGATAAACTTAATATCAACAATGATCCAATTACCGGCGGGGATGGCTTTTTCGATTACGTTCCGGGAATAACAATAGATCCGAGAAACGGAAACGTAATATTTACCACCGTTGAACCTTTTGGGGAACACTTATTTGAGCAACTTGACAATTCGCCCAACACCGGAACTGAAGATTATACCGATAAGGATACCTGGAACGCGAACCAACAAAAATATGTTTTCCGATCATTGTATCGCACCACTAAAACCCAGGCAGAACAAGAAGAAGCCGAAAAGAACAAATTCCAGTTAAAGGGAAGATATAAATCGGCAGAAGTGGAGGGAATCCCAATCGGCTTCAACCTTCCACCGGGCTCTGTTACGGTTACCGCCGGCGGCAGGATTCTCCAGGAGGGAGTAGATTATGTGGTGAACTATGAACTTGGCCGGGTTCAGATTCTGGATGAAGGCCTGCTGGCTTCTAATATTCCAATTCAGGTAAATACCGAAAATAATGCGCTCTTTGGACAGCAAACCAAGCGATTTACCGGAGTTAATGTTGAGCATCTTTTTAATGAGAATTTTCTTGTCGGGGCAACTTTTCTTAATCTTAAGGAGCGTCCTTTAACCCAGAAGGCCAATTATAGTTACGAGCCACTTAACAATTCGATCTTTGGATTGAATTTAAATTATTCTACCGAAGTTCCTTTCTTTACCCGCCTGGTTAATAAACTTCCGAATATCGATACCGACGTGGAATCTAATTTTTCGGTAACCGGTGAATTCGCCTATCTCCAGCCCGGCTCGCCGAATATCAATGATTTTGGTGGAAAAACCACTACTTATATAGACGATTTTGAAGCTGCACAGACTTCCATAGGGATTAACACGCCGTTGAGTTGGGAGCTTTCCAGTGTGCCAATTGGATTTGGAGGAGAACTTTCCAACGGAGATATAAATGTTGGATTTAAACGCGCCAAATTGGCCTGGTATACCATAGATCCTATCTTTTACAGCAGTAGCCGCCCCGATGGTATAACCGACGCCGATCTTTCTTCCTATGCTACCCGCCGGGTTTCTATGAGCGAGATTTTTCCTAATACGGATGTGGTACAAGGTCAGCCCATGGTAGTTTATACAATGGATGTGGCCTATTTCCCTGAAGAGCGGGGCCCTTATAATTTCAATCCAACGGCTGCAGGAGGTAATAACTTAACGAATCCCGGTGATAATTTTGGGGGGATGATGCGCGGTATTAGCGCTACCAACTTTGAACAATCTAACGTGGAGTTCATTGAATTCTGGGTGATGGACCCCTATATTTATGATGAAAATCAGGGTAGTGCCGCCGGAAGTATAAACTTCAATTTGGGGAATATTTCTGAAGATGTTTTGAAGGATGGGAGAAAACAATATGAAAACGGACTTCCGAAAGACGGAGGAAATAGCAATACCATAAGCACAAACTTTGGAAAAGTCCCTGCCGATCAAGCCCTCGTCTATGCATTCGATTCTGAAGGCGAAGAACGCTTAAATCAGGATGTAGGGTATGACGGGCTTTCAGACGAAGAAGAGGCTTTGGAATTTCCTGAGTTTGGTAACCTGGAAGATCCCGCTGCCGATAACTACGCGTATTTTCTTGCAAGAGATGGCGATATTGTGAATCGTTACCGAAATTATAATGGAGTAGAAGGAAACTCACCAACCGATGTTGGGGATACCAACCGTGGAAATACCACTTTGCCTACGACCGAGGATATCAATAGGGACAATACGATGAATACTATTGATAGTTATTTTGAGTACGAGGTTCCATTCTTTGAGGGGATGAATAGTGATAACAACCCCTATATCACCGATGTAAAAGAACTGAATGTTAGTTTGCGTAATGGTCAGGAACTCCCTGTGCGCTGGTTACAATTCAAGGTTCCAATCTACGAGCCAACCGACAGCAAGGGTGGAATAGCCGATTTCAGGTCTATAAGATTCATGAGAATGTATTTAACCGGTTTTCAGGATCCTACCTTACTGAGATTTGGAACTATGGAGTTGGTTAGAGGGGATTACCGCCGTTACACTCAGAGTCTCCAAACCGAAAATGCCCAGCCTGAAAATTCCAATACTTTATTTGAAGTTAGTGCAGTAAATATAGAGGAGAACGAAAACCGCCAGCCAATTCCTTATGTATTGCCACCGGGAGTAATTAGGGAGGAACTTTTTGAAAGTAATACCAACATCAGGCAAAATGAACAATCGCTCGCTTTAAGAGTATGTGATCTTGAGCCACAGGATGCCCGTGCGGTCTACAAGAATTTCCAGATAGATATGCGGCAATATAAGAATCTGGAAATGTTTCTTCATGCCGAATCTCTTGTGAATCAAATACCCTTAAAGGAAGGACAGCTGGTTGCTTTTCTTAGAATAGGGACTGATTTCACTGATAACTATTACCAGGTTGAAATTCCGCTCACCCCAACCTTATTTGGAGCGCAGTCTGCTGAAGAGATCTGGCCGGAAGTAAACCGTCTTGATCTTTCCCTGGAATTACTGCAACAGGTTAAAACAAGTGTCCTGGGAGACCCTTCGTTAAATTCCGGTGAACTTAACTTTTTCACTGAAGAATTAGAGTTAACCAATCCCGAAGCTCCTTATGGTCCCGGGGAAATGCGAATAGGAATTAAAGGAAACCCGAGTTTTGGAAACGTTCGTGTTTTAATGCTTGGGTTGAAGAATGGCATGCCTGGCAATAGCGTTCAGGACCTGTGCGGGGAAGTTTGGTTTAATGAATTGAGACTTTCAGACCTGAATAATGAAGGCGGTTGGGCCAGTATTATTAATATGGACACCAACTTAGCGGATTTTGCAAACCTTGCCGCAACCGGGCGAAAAAGCACCGTAGGCTTCGGAACTCTTGATCAGGGACCAAATCAGCGCAGTAGGGAAGATGTTCAGCAGTATGACGTAGTAACTAACCTGAATATGGGGCAGTTATTTCCGCAGAAATGGGGGCTTAGAATTCCTGTTAATTATAGTCGCGGCGAGGAACTGGTGACTCCAAAATACGACCAGGAGTTCCTGGATTTGGAGCTGGACACCAGGTTAAGAGATATTGTTGATCCTGTAGAACGCGACCGTGTGAAGAAGCAATCCCAATCGTATACCAAACGCCAAAGTGTAAATGTAATTGGTCTAAGAAAAGAAAGAACTGGGGAGGCTAAACCTATGCCTTACGATATTGAAAACTTTACTTTCTCTTCTTCTTACAACCAGGTTGATCACAGGGATTTTGAAATTGAAGAAAGCCTGGATCAAAATGTAAGGGTGGGAGCAACCTATGAATTCAATTTCCCCAATAAGCCTATTGAGCCTTTAAAAAATATCGCCGTTTTAGATAGCAGCGATTACTTCACTATTCTTAAGGATTTCAATTTTAATCCGCTGCCAACAAATATAAATGCTAGTTCAAATATCCTTAGGCAGTATAACGAACAAAAATTCCGAAGCCTGGAATTAACCGAAAACGATCTTGGAATTCCAACACTTTATCAGCGCAATTATTTGTTCAATTGGGATTATGGCATCAATTATAATTTGACCAAATCTCTGAATTTCAATTTTAATGCTTCCAATAACAGGATTATTAGAAATTATTTAACCGAGGAAGGAATTCCGGATAACAGCATTGGGCTTTGGAATGATTTCTTTAATATCGGGGAGCCAAATTTACATTATCAGAGTCTTCAGTTAAATTACGATCTGCCGTTGGAAAAACTTCCGGTTTTGAGATTTCTTAAGGCTACCTATTCCTATACCGGGGATTTTCAGTGGCAACGCGGGTCAAGGATTTTTGAAAGATTGGTAGGAATTCCGGAAATTGGAAATTCCATTCAGAATTCGAATACGCATCAGTTGAATGC
>DATISX010000272.1:0-9221 GCA_035468275.1 Salegentibacter sp. | reverse complement strand
TATTAATGGGAACCTATATTCATCAGGTTTTTGAAAAGAGAAACCCTCAAACAGTTTTAGAGGTTCGTTCTGCTGTGATGGAAGCGGGATTAAAAAGGGTTCGGCCTGCAATGATGACCACCGCGGTTACCATTATCGCGTTGTTTCCTGTGTTAACGTCTACCGGAAAAGGTTCAGATATAATGGTGCCTATGGCCATTCCTATTGTTGGTGGGATGGTGATCCAGATTATGACCATTTTCGTAGTGCCGGTTTTACAGGCTTACTGGAGAGAAACCGTGGTGAAAAAAGCCGAAAAAACTAATTATGATGAAAAATAAACTAAAACTAATACTGGTAAGCCTTGTTCTTTTCTTCGGAAAAGGTGCCCAGTCCCAGCAATTGGAAAGCTATCTCAGGATTGCTGAAGAAAATAATCCAGATCTAAGGGCTTCTTATAACGAATTTGAAGCAACCCTGGAGCGAAACCCACAGGTTTCTTCTCTGCCCGATCCAACGCTTACGGCAAGTGCTTTTGGTGGAATGGAAACACTTATGGGAACAGAACAAGCCAATATACAACTTATGCAAATGTTCCCTTGGTTTGGAACCTTAAGAGCAAAGGCACAAACTGCTGATTTAATGGCGGGGGCAAAATATCAGGAATAGCTGGTTATGCGCAATGATATGTTCTTTGAGGTTAAAAAGATGTATGCTGAGTTGTATGAAATTAAAAAGACTATCGATTTAAAAGAAGAAAATCTGGAAATTCTGGATTCTTACAGAGAATTGGCCATGAGTAAATTTCGCAGTGGCAGTTCCAGTATGGTTAATGTAGTACGTATCGATATTGAAAGGGAGGGAGCAATTACCGAAATTGAGCTGCTTAGAGAAGAACTGGAAACGATGCAAAAGAATTTCAATTTATTGCTTAACCGAAATATTACCGCTAAAGTGGTGATTCAGGATACGCTTGTTTTTAATAAATCTTCTGATGAGATTTCTGCGAAGGATCCTTTTCAAAATCATCCTGAGCTGCAAATGATTGATCGTGAGGTAGAAGCAAATCAAAGTCAGGCTGAAGTCGCTCAGAAAGAAGGTCTTCCTATGTTGGGTCTTGGTTTGGAATATACCATCTTTTCAAAAAATGATAATGCTTCATCCCCTATGAATGGTCAGAATATGATTATGCCAATGGTATCTGTGAGCTTACCCATTTTCAGGAAGAAATATAAGGCCGCACGCAAAGAAGCTGAATTGATGCAAACCGCATCACTTCAGAACCGGGAAGCCCGTAAGAATCAATTGCAGGGTGTTTATGAACAAACCCGTTACGAATTCAATAAAGCAGAGAAACTCCTGGACCTTTATAACAGGCAGATCCAAAGTTCTGGTCAGGCCAATAAATTATTGGTTTCAGGTTTTGGAAATAATACCGAGGAATTTGAAGAAGTGCTTCGGATGAATCAGGATATTTTAATGCTCAATACACAAAAACTCGCCGCGCTCAAAAACGGCTTTATCGCCCAGGCGAAACTGGATTATCTATCTTCTAAAACAGAAAATTACGATGAAAACATCAAAAAATAACATATTAAAAGCAGTAGGAATTCTGGTAGTAGGAATTCTGCTGGGTTGGGCTCTTTTTGGAGGTGGTAATAATGATGATGCCGCCGCCCAGCACGATCATGCTGAAGCCGGCGAAGAAACCATTTGGACCTGCTCTATGCATCCATCGGTAAGGCAAAATGAACCCGGAGCCTGTCCAATTTGCGGGATGGATCTTATTCCCCTGGAAGAAGAGGAGTCTTCAACCGATCCCAATATTTACAAGATGAGCGAGAATGCGATGAAACTTGCCAATGTAAGCACCATGAAAGTAGGTGCGAGCGAAGCTTCGCGGGAGATTAGGTTAAATGGAAAAGTGGAGGTTGACGAACGAAATGCCTATTCCCAGTCTACGCATATTCCTGGAAGAATTGAAGATCTGAGGGTGAACTTTACCGGGGAAAAGGTGAATCGTGGTCAGACCCTTGGAGTGGTTTACAGTCCCGAACTTGTAACCGCCCAGGAAGAATTACTTCAGGCAAATTCGATAAGGGAGAGTCAGCCGGATTTGTTTGAGGCGGCAAAAGAAAAATTGCGGAACTGGAAAATAGGGGAGAACCAAATCCAGCAAATCCTTTCTAATGGAAAAGCCATTGAACGCTTTCCTATAACTGCTGATGTTAATGGGATAGTGACTGAAAAGATGGTAGATCTGGGTGATTATGTGGAGCGCGGAATGCCAATTTATGAGATTTCAGATCTCACTAAGGTTTGGGTAATGTTCGATCTTTACGAAAGCACCATGGGCTGGATCCAGGAAGGAAGCGAAGTGGAATATAGCATTCGTTCCCTCCCGGGTGAAACCTTTACAGGGAAGATCAGTTTTGTAGATCCTTTATTGAATTCTCAAACCAGAGTGGCTACAGCTCGAGTTGAGGTTAATAATCAAGAGGGCAGATTGAAACCCGGAATGTTTGCATCGGGAATAGTGAAAAATAATATCGGAGAAGCCGGTAGTAACGAGATTGTGATTCCGAAGTCGGCAGTTTTGTGGACCGGAAAACGCAGTTTGGTGTATTTGAAGGAAGAAGCAACAGGCGGAGCAGGTTTCAGAATTAGGGAAATCACTTTGGGGCCATCACTGGGTGATGCCTATGTGGTGGAAGAAGGATTACAGGAGGGAGATGAGATCGTTGTTAACGGAACCTTTACGGTAGATGCTGCGGTTCAGTTGGCCGGAAAACCCAGTATGATGAATCCTCCGGAAGATGATGAAACACAGGAAGCAGTTAAAGAAATTTCTCTTTCAGAAGAAGAAAAGACGAAACTTCAATCGGTTGTCAATAATTATCTGAGTTTGAAGGATGCTTTAGTGGAAGATGATTTAGAGAGTGCCGAAAATGCGGCCAAAGAACTCCAGAGTAGGGTGGAGCAGTTGGAAGTATCAGAATTTCAAGCTTCGGCAAGGGATGCTATGGAAAGCTATAAAATGGAGCTCGAAAATAATATGGACAATATAACTTCCGCAGAAGATATTTCAGCCTTAAGAGATCAATTTGATGAGCTTTCAATTGTAATGATAAGAATGGCGCAAAGCTTTAAACCTTTTGATACCAAACTCTATGTGCAACACTGCCCGATGGCAAATAGTGACAGAGGTGCCGATTGGTTAAGCCTTTCAGAAGAGATTAGAAACCCTTATTATGGCAGTGCCATGCTCACTTGTGGAGAAGTACAGGAAAGTATTGAGTAAATCGATTTACAAGAAGTTTAGCTGATAATTAACATATTAAGGAAAACGATAAATTAACTTTATGGTGATTATGTTATCACAAATCATTAGAAATAACTAATAACCAATTTAAATCCAATTCTTATGAAATCAGAAACAGCGAAAAATGATCAAATGAAAGGAAGTAATTACGGGCGTTTTTTTTTAATGCTGGGGCTTTCTTTTATAGCGATGTACATTACCATGTACCTAA
The DNA here is from genome assembly GCA_035468275.1 of Salegentibacter sp. Classification (GTDB taxonomy): domain Bacteria; phylum Bacteroidota; class Bacteroidia; order Flavobacteriales; family Flavobacteriaceae; genus Salegentibacter. Next base: position 5,709 of record DATISX010000272.1, on the reverse strand, counting down.
ATACCTATGAAATAGATCATGTGTATTTCAGTCTAACCCGGTTTTATATGACTTGTTTAGGAATCGCGGCTATGGCGGTTATTATGCTTTCCTTAATGCTTAAAATGTATCGGAATAAAAAGAAAAATATCGCAATTTATATAGGTAGCCTGGTGCTTTTTATTAGTGCTTTCGGCCTGGTGAGGGCTCAAAGTCCGATAATTGGAGATGTTCTTTGGATGAAGGCCATGATTCCTCATCACTCTATTGCTATTTTAACAAGTGAACGTGCCGATATTCAGGACCCGGAAGTTAAAAAACTGGCTGAGGAAATTATTGAAGCCCAGAAAAAGGAAATCGCCGAAATGAAGGCCTTAATTGAGAAACTGGAAAAATAAAAGTTTGTTTAAGTTTGTCGAATAAAAACCCAAAAAGTGGTTAAACGAAAAACAGCTATTAAACTCAGGCAGGCCCACAGATACCTGGGACTTTTTATAGGAATTCAGTTTATTATATGGACCGTTAGCGGAATGTACTTTAGCTGGACCGATCTTGATGAGATCCATGGAGATCATTTTAAAAAGGAAAATGTAGAAAATCCTGCGTTTTCGGGTCTTCCGGGGCCGGGAAAAATGCTGTCTAACACTCCGGTAAGTTCATTGGAGCTTAAAGATATAGGTGGGCAGGCGTTTTACCTTGTTAATGGAAACAATCTCATCGATCCTATAACCGGAGAAGAAAGACCTGATATTACCCGCGAAGAAGCTTTGAAAATCGCAAATAAACATATGCGGGATGACCTGGAGGTTACCGGGATTGAACTGATTAACGAAACGGGAGAACATCACGAATACCGTAGCGGAGCTTTACCGGCTTATGTGATTTCCTACAAAGAACCGGGCGATCTAAAAGCCTATGTCTCGGTGGAAGACGCCACTTTTAGATCGGTACGACACAGAGATTGGCGCTGGTTCGACTTTCTCTGGATGACCCATACCATGGATTATGAAGGCAGAGATGATTTTAATAATCTGGTACTTCGGATATTTTCCCTGATGGGCCTGATCACTGTATTAAGTGGTTTTGTGCTTTGGTACATTTCGTCTCCATCGATAAGAAAACTTCAGAAACGATTTAAATAAGAGTAATTTTAAACACAAATAAGAATAAAAACAAAAACCATGAAAAAAAACCTAAGAAACCTAATGATGCTTAGCCTTGTAGCCGGAAGTTTGACTATGACATCTTGCCGTGATGCCGAAGATAATAAAGATGAGCCGGCAGAGCCTATGCAAAATGAAATGAATCAGGATGGCGAAATGGAAGGTATGGATCATAGCAGCCAGGGTGAAATGAAAAATTACCAGGGCGAATCTATGAATGCTGAATTCAAAGATGAAAATACCGCTAAAACCTATGAATTGTATGTAGGAATAAAAGATGCTTTGGTGAATACAGATGCTGAAACTACTCAAAGCAAAGCTCAGGAATTAGCTGGAGCAGAAGCATCAGAGGAAGTAACTGCAGCTGCTCAGAAAATAGCCGAAACTAATGATGTGAATAAGCAAAGAGAGGCATTTTCAGAATTGACCACTGCTATGGAAAAGCAACTTGAAGGTGCCCTTGCTTCAGGAGAAATCTACAAGCAATACTGCCCGATGGCTTTTGAAGGGAAGGGAGACTACTGGTTTTCTAATTCAAAAGATATCTTCAATCCTTATTATGGAGACAAAATGTTGAAATGTGGTAGAGTAGATGCTACTATTAACTAATTATTTTATAATCCTTCAGGACTTATTCGGGTCCTGAAGGATATTTTATAAATCTTCTGAATTTGAATAAAAATATCCTGCATATAAAAAATATGGTTTGTGACCGTTGCCTGGCCAGTGTAAAGAACATTCTGGATCAGCAAAATCTGCCATATACGAAAGTCAGTTTGGGCAGGATCGAATTAAGTCAGGAAATTTCTGAGGAACAATTGCGTGCGTTGGAGAAAGAACTTAATAAAATCGGTTTTGAACTGGTATTAGAACGCAATGACAAGGTCGTAAACGCTATAAAAGCTCTCATAATTGAAGTTGTTTATCGGCGGGAAGATTTTAAAAATAAAAAGCTCTCTGAAATTTTAAGCGAGGGTCTTCACTACGATTATAGCCATCTAACCGGTATGTTTTCTAAAGCCGAAGCCCAGAGTATCCAGAGTTTTTATAACAAAGTTAAAACCGAACGTATTAAAGAACTTCTTGAATACGACGAACTAAGTATCGCCGAAATAGCCGATGAAATGGGTTATGGCAGTGCGGCTTACCTTTCCACTTTTTTTAAAAAAGAAACTGGCCTGAAACCATCGGAGTATAAACAGGCATTTACTTCCCGAAATTCTTTGGATAGCATTTAAGCCTAATTTTACTTCTCCCTTAAACCTTTTTCCGAATCTTAACATATTAGAAATCAATGGCTTTAATTGGCTGTTAAGTGTCAATTTTGCCATTTTCTTATAACTTCTTACCATAATATTAAAACTTCTTTCGGCTTTCAGTGCTTAACTTTGGAATAAACCAATAAAAATGAAAGTTATGAGAAATGAGAAGTTGATTCATGCATTGGGAAATTGTATTAACCACTGTAATTATTGTGCTGATGCATGTCTGGATGAGGATGATGTAAAAATGATGGTCACCTGCATCAGGACCGATAAGGTTTGTGCAGAAGTCTGTTCAGCCTTAAATCAGGTGCTGGCCACCAATTACAAGAATGTTGACGGATTGGTGAAGTATTGCATCGAGGTTTGTAACGATTGTGCAGAGGAATGCGGTAACCACGATCACGATCACTGTCAGGAATGTGCGAAAGCCTGCAGGCAATGCGCAGAGGCTTGTCAGGCCTATTTGGCCTAAAAAGTTGAGAACATCAAAAACCCCATTAAATCGGGGTTTTTTTAAATATGATAAAAATGAAACACAGCTATAAAATAACGGGAATGACCTGTCTCGGTTGCAGGGAACAGGTGGAATCGGCAATTAGAAATGTAGAGGGCGTTAAAGATGCCTGGGTAAATCTCGAAGAACAAAAAGCGGAAATCGAGATGGAAAGTCATATTCAAATTGAAGAATTTCAAAAAGCTCTAAAAAAAATACCCGGAAATTATGGTATCCAGTTACCAGATCCTGATACAAAAACCTATTCTGTTAGCGGAATGACCTGTAACGGCTGTCGTGCTCACGTTGAGGAAACCCTTAATAAAGTAGAAGGCGTAGAGAAAGCCAGAGTAAATCTGGAGAAAGCTGAAGCGGAAATAAAAATGAGAACTGATATTCCACTGGAAAAATTTCAGAGAGTCTTGGAAGAAGATGGCGGAAAATATGGGATTCACCCTCCCGGTCCTGTTACAAAGAAATTCTCGGTAAGCGGAATGACCTGTAATGGTTGTCGTTCTCATGTTGAAGAAATCCTTAATAAAATAGAAGGTGTAGAGGAAGTTAAAGTCGACCTGGAAAAGGCTGAAGCTGAGATTAGAATGAATAAACATATTCAATTGAAGAAATTTCAGAAAGTCTTAGAGGAGGATGGCGGAAAATACGGAATTCATCCTCCCGGTCCTGTTACAATGAAATTTTCGGTAAGCGGAATGACCTGTAACGGCTGTCGTTCTCATGTGGAGGAAACTTTAAATAAAGTTGAGGGCGTAGAGGAAGCCAAGGTCGACCTGGAAAAGGCTGAAGCGGAAATCAGGATGAAAAAGCATATTCCACTAAAGAAATTTCAGAAGGCTTTGGAAGAAGATGGCGGAAATTATCAGATTCATCAGCACGGAGATGAGGTAAAGACCGAAAAGAAAAAGCCTAAAGGTGGAGGCACGGGGGTTTATTATTGCCCTATGCATTGTGAAGGGGATAAAACTTACGACCAACCGGGAGATTGCCCGGTATGTGGGATGGACCTGGTGGAAGAAGCACGGCTATCTCCGGCTGCAACGCAGTATACCTGTCCCATGCATCCGGAAATTGTGGAAGATGAACCGGGTTCTTGCCCTAAGTGCGGGATGGATCTTGTGCCTATGGAACCGGAATCTTCAGAAAGTAAATCGTACAAAAAACTTCTGAAGAAATTTAAAATAGCGGTCGCCTTTACTTTGCCCATTTTTCTTATCGCGATGTCTGAGATGATTCCCGGGAATCCGATTTATGATGTTATGGAGATGAAATACTGGAATTGGGTTCAATTAGGGTTGTCCATTCCTGTGGTTTTCTATGCTACCTGGATGTTTTTTGAAAGGGCCTGGCGATCAATAAAAACCTGGAATCTCAATATGTTTACACTCATTGGAATTGGAGCGGGAATTGCCTGGATTTTCAGTGTTTTCGGACTAGTTTTCCCCGGATTTTTCCCCGATCAGTTTAAGACTGAAATGGGTACGGTACATGTCTATTTTGAAGCGGCTACAGTTATTCTCACCCTGGTTTTGCTCGGGCAGGTGCTGGAAGCCCGGGCACACAGCAAGACGAATTCGGCTATTAAAGAATTGTTGAAGCTTGCGCCAAACAAGGCCATAAAACTGGTAAATGGGGAAGAAAAGGAAGTTTCTATTAATGAAATACATGCGGGGGATATTTTAAGGGTGAAACCCGGTGATAAAATTCCGGTAGATGGCCGTATAGAAAAAGGTAATTCAAGTATTGACGAGTCGATGATTACCGGGGAGCCAATTCCTGTCGATAAAGTTGAAGGAGATAAGGTGAGTTCGGGGACGATTAATGGCAACCGAAGTTTTACAATGAAAGCGGAAAAAGTAGGTGAGGAAACTTTACTTTCCCAGATCATTAAAATGGTGAATGATGCCAGCCGTTCCCAGGCGCCTATTCAAAAGCTTGCCGACAGAATTTCCGGTTATTTTGTTCCGGTGGTGGTAATTATTTCAGTGATCACTTTCATCGTTTGGTCAATTTACGGTCCGGATCCTTCTTACGTTTATGCCCTTGTTAATGCCATTGCGGTATTGATCATCGCTTGTCCTTGTGCATTGGGTCTAGCCACACCAATGTCGGTAATGGTGGGAGTAGGAAAAGGTGCTCAAAACGGGGTGCTCATCAAGAATGCCCGTGCTCTGGAGCAAATGGATGATATTGATACGCTTATTATTGATAAAACCGGAACAATTACCGAAGGTAAACCTAAGGTAGAAAAAGTGGTGGTAATTTCAGAATATGAAGAAGAGGAGATCATAAAGCTTATCGCAGCAGTTAATTCACAGAGTGAGCATCCGCTTGCAAAAGCCAATGTTGATTTTGCACGTGACAAAAATTTAAAGTTCAATGAAGCTTCCGATTTTAATTCGGTGACCGGAAAAGGGGTAACTGGAATTGCAGAGGGAAAAAAGATAGCTATTGGAAACGATAAATTAATGCAGGCCGAAAACATTCAAATTTCTGAAGAGGTAAACACCCAGGTGATCGCCGAACAGGAAAAGGGCAAAACGGTTTCCTTTATTGGAGTAGAAGGCAAAATAGCGGGCTTTGTTACTATAACAGATCCTATTAAAAAAACCAGTCGTGAGGCCCTGAAGGAACTTATGGATGATGGGGTTGAGGTTCTGATGTTCACGGGAGATAATGAGAAAACCGCGAGATCTGTTGCCGAAGAACTTGGATTAAGCGGATTTAAAGCAGGAATGCTTCCGGAGGACAAACAAAATGAAGTGAAAAAGCTTCAGGAGCAAGGAAAAAAGGT
>DATISX010000271.1:0-4416 GCA_035468275.1 Salegentibacter sp. | reverse complement strand
GGCATCGTTTATATTTAACCTCTCTATTTCTGGCTTGGTTTTCACCGTAAATCCGGAAGTTAATTTCTCCCGTGTTTCATAGTCCAGCCCGAAAATATCCTTTAACTGAATATCATCTACAAACCCGCCTATTTTATTGCGATAGTTTATGATTCTGTTGGAAAGCACTTCTCCAATTCCATTAATTTGCTGAAGTTCTTCTGCAGTGGCAGTATTGAGATCGGTCTTTTCAGCAAAACTGCGATTGCTGATATTTGTTTTCCGCTGCGGAAAGCTTCGTGGGTTCGTTACCCATTCTGGAAATTTAAAATAAGGTGAGATTACCGCCAATAAAGAATCAGATACTCCGGTGACCTGCTGAAATTCCGCAGCCGAATTAACCCAGTTATCTCCCTCCCTGAATTTATGCAGGCGGTCTGTTTCCTCCAGACTCATTCCAAGGGTGTACGCCCTGTAATCTGTGATATAATTTGGATTAAATGGAAAGATTTTTAAGGTGTCAGCTTCTGCCTGGGCCGCTTTGATCGAATCAATTTCCTCCTGAAATTTCCTTATTTCCTCATCTTCCGCAGAAATCTCATTTTCCGGATTGTAATCCATAAAATAAAAGATCCCCTGAAGCACCAATACGATTAGCACCAAAAGAAAGATCCCATTTCGTTGATTTCTTGAAAAAACAAAATGGGATCTTAAACCTTTCATGGTAAATTACATTAGCTGGCCTTGGCTTCACGCTGCTTTTTAAACAGCTCCCCGGCTTTTAATTTACGAGTATATTCTTTAAGGTCTTCCCGAACTTCACCAGACATTATATAAAGTCCTATGATATTAGGGAAAGACATCGCAAGTATCATCATATCTGAGAAGTCAAGCACAGCACCTAAACTAATGGATGCTCCAACTACAACAAAAACAAGGAATAAAACTTTATAAACCAGCTCTGTTTTTTTGCTTTTTCCAAATAGGTAAGTCCATGAGCGCATTCCGTAGTATGACCAGGAGATCATTGTAGAGAAAGCGAAAAGGAAAACAGCAAGAGCAAGCACGTAAGGGAACCAGGAGATTACACTGGCAAAGGCATCAGAAGTCAATTGTACGCCTCCTACTCCTTCAATTTCGTGCATTCCGGTAAAGATCAATACCAAAGCGGTTAAAGTACATACTACTACAGTATCAATAAAAGGTTCAAGTAAAGCTACGAAACCTTCAGATGGCGGATGGTGAGTCTTGGCTGCAGAGTGAGCGATGGCAGCAGATCCAACCCCTGCTTCGTTAGAGAAGGCGGCCCTTTGGAATCCTACTACAAGCACCCCGATTATCCCCCCTTTTAAGGCAGAAGGACTAAAAGCACCATCATATATGGCTGCAAATGCAGGTCCGATATTTTCAAAGTTTATAATGATAACCGTAAGTGCTCCCAAAATATATACAGCCGCCATAAAAGGAACTACTTTTCCGGTTACCTTAGCAATACTCTGGATTCCACCAATAATTACAATCCCTACAAGAACAGCGATCACCAATCCGAACCAGAATCCATTTCCAACCAGCATTGGGAATTGTCCTGAAAGGATTTCAAAGGATTGATTCGCCTGGAACATGTTTCCTCCTCCAAACGAGGCCCCAATTCCGAGGATAGCGAAAAATGCCGCCAGGAATTTTCCAAGTCCGCGCATATTTCTTTTTTCAAGTCCGTATCTAAGGTAATTCATAGGACCACCAAAGATTCTTCCTTCAGAATTGATAAACCTGTATTTCACTCCTAAGGTACATTCCACGAATTTGGAAGACATTCCAAGAATACCTGCCACAATCATCCAGAAAGTAGCTCCTGCACCTCCAAGGGATACAGCAACCGCCACCCCGGCGATATTCCCTAAACCTACTGTTGCAGAAACAGCGGTGGTAAGCGCCTGGAAGTGAGTGATACTTCCCGGAGCGTTTGGATCGTCATATTTACCTTTAGCTAAATCTAAAGCATGTTTGAAACCTTTGAAATTGATGAAGCCCATTCTTACAGTAAAAAAGGCAGCTCCAAAGATCAGCCAGATTACAATAAATGGAATGGCATGTGTTTGGGGATCTCCATTTGGATGGGTTAACATAACAGGTTGGTCATATTCAATACTTGCAAGAAAATGAGCCCCCGTTTCAATAACATGTGCTGTATTTTCAAAGTTGTAAATAACTTTTCCTTCTTCTACCTTATACTGCAAAGTTCCCGATGCATTGGCATAGGTATTTATATCATCTCCTTTATCTGAACCAATAATCGCAATAAGTTCGCCTTCTTCAACATGCTCTCCCTCAGCAACTACCCACTCTTTAAGAATAAAGCGGTCTTCAATCCCTGCTTCCCAACCCGGAGTGGGGACATTTTTGATATCAGCGTAGGCTATAGGATCGTAAAGTCCAACCGCAGAAAACGGATCCCAGAAAAGGATGGCGGTCATACTTTGAACTATCGGCACGAAAGTACCATTGAAATGTTCGGTAATTGCTTCGGCTTCAACTTTGTAGGAACGAGTGGTGGAATTTCCTTCGCTGTCGGTGATTACCACCGTGTAAGGAATTCCTTCGGTGAGGCCATCAGCACGCTCAGATTCTAACGATGTGCCCTGGTCAGACCATTTATAGGAGTAGGGCGGAGTTCCGCCACTTACCTCAAGGTCTATGAAAGCGTTATTTATAACGTTTGAAGGATTCCCCAATTTGGCCTCGACTTCAAGTTCCTGAGCGTTTAATGCTACAAATGAAAATAAAAAGAACAATGAAAGTATATACTTTCCCATATAGTTTAGTAGTTAATTAGCTTTTATTTTTCAGCGAAGCAAGATGCTAAAAAATTAGGCTTTTTCAAATTTTTAGGAGTTAAATTGTAAAGGATTTGTTAAAAATGAAGTCCCTCAGGATTTTAAAGCTTTCTAAAGATCGAAAACTGAGGAGCGTTTGGTGTAAACAAGATCTTTCAATTTTAGCCAGAAAGCCAGGGTTAGGTAGACGATAAATCCTATTCCCAGGGTGAAAAACGAAGTATAGATAAAAAAGAGGCGTACACTTTTTGCCCGCATCCCAATTTTATCGGCCAGGCGGGAAGAGACATAAAAACCATGTCGTTCAAAATAGTAACGGATTTTATAAATAAGATTACGCATAACACAAAGATAAACTTTCCGGTTAATTTACAGCCTTTAATAGTTCAGCTCCTATTTCACAATTTAAACATTTATTCCTCTCACAGTAATGATTTTTAAGCTGAAGGATTGCCTGAGATTCCATCGCGTTAGTAGCAGTATCTTGCCTAAGCCAGTTAAATTTCTCAACTATACTGTTATTTTCAGGTTTTATTTTTTCCAGAATGCTCTGGATCTCTTCCTGCGGCTCCTTTCCTGTTTCCCGCGCATAACAAAATTTAAGAGGTACAACTGTATTGATTATAACCAGATCTACAAAATTCCTGCTTATTTTTTTGGATCTTCGTCTATGAGTTTTGCTGAAACTATAATGCGTTTGCCAGAAATCTGAAGTTTCCACATCAAAAAGTTCATAAATACTTCGCAATTCCTTTGCAAGGATAAGATCAGAGAATAAATTTTTGTGACTATGGTACAAAGAAGCGAGTTGGGATAGCCTGATGTTTGGAAAATTATCCGGCCGTAAACGGAAAAACTTTGGACGTACAACCTGCCTGTTGCTAAGCTGATACTTATGTTTTAAAAACTCATATTCAGTTTTAAGGTTTCTATAAAAAGAATCTGAAGCACCTTTCTCCAACATCCCGGCCTGCCCCATAAACAAAGCTTCCAGCTTTAACCTATCTGTTGAACACTTCTGAACGACTGAGAAATCAAAGCTTTGTGCGAAGCTTAAAAAGGCATCTCCGTTTACATTCAATCCAAAATTCTTTGCAAGCAGCCGGAATAATACCGCTTCCCAGTTATTCTCAGATGCCTTGAGCATTTCCAAAATAAGATCAGACTTATTCTTCAGTCTTTCAAAATAGACCCGTTCCAACCAATGCCGTAATTTAAAATCGTCTACTGAAGGAAAGTCCTTTTCACAATTTATCCATTTTTGATGGGTATTGAGAAGTTCACGATACTTATTCACTAAAGCATCATTTACCAACCCGTTTAGAGCCAAACTTGGAATAACAGAATTATTCTTCCTGTAAACTTCAATATCATCTTCCCAAACCACATGAAGAATTACGTTGTCATAATTACTGTCACTCTCATGCCGATGAAAGTACCAGTCTGAAGCCTTGAGATGTATCTCCACATTCCCTGCCCATAACTGATCTCCAATTCTAAGTTTGGCATTAAAGAAATCGGGACCCGAATTTTGGTTGTGAATTCCCGGATCTACCAAACCCAAATCCAGACCATCTGAAGTTCGGGCACGGGTAAAATCGAA
>DATISX010000270.1:0-11314 GCA_035468275.1 Salegentibacter sp. | reverse complement strand
GATCGGCATCCGGAATTTCATCCAGCACCAGAACTGCCTGCGAAGAAACTTGTTCTTCCCCTAAAAACCATTCGTATTCATAATTCTGGCCAAGATCCTCCCCAAGTTGAATATCTTCAAGAAGATTCCCTTGTAAATCGGTACATAAAATTATGGTTTCAGTTAAAATATTCTCTGGAATAATATCCACTACAATATTCACATTTACTGGATCGGAATAACAACCACTGTCAGATCTAATGATCGCAATTATCTCCTGGCTTTCAACATCAGCATAATTTTCCGGATCAACAATGGAATTTTCATTTTCGAGATCTTCCTCAGATTTGTAAAAGATCACCTGCAGTTCTTCGGGAGAGGAGTTGCCCGAGATTATTTCAGAATTTAACTCTGTGAGATCTATAAAATCGATACTATCATCACAAAAATAGAGTTCTTCAGGCTCGTTTGCCACCGGCTCAGGATTAAAACCCACAAATACGCTATCCTTTATCACTTCTGAAAATCTGTTGGAAACTATAAGTTGATAAGTTCCTTCCTCCTCCACTTCAAGATAAGCCTCCGTTTCCCCCTCAATTTCTTCGAAGCTCCCATTTTCCTCCACATACCACGTGTATTTTTCGGCGAACAAAACGGTTCCATCCACAATCACCGAATCTCCCTCACAACCATACATCTCATCCTCCAACCCACCCTGAAAACAATCAGTAGTACCCGCCCCGGCTTCCCCGGCGTTTACTTGTTCAAGTTTAATATAGCCCTGATTCTCACTAAAGTTGGTAATGATAACAACATAAATCTCTCCGGCTTGGGTTTCCCCAAGGTCCATACGCTCTACACTGTCCGGTTCATAAGAACTACCAACCAGATTTTCTTCACTTAACATATCGTATTCGCAAATATCATCTGCCGGTGAAAATGGGCCCCAGACAGCAAAATCAACATCAAGAATTTTTCCGCTACCATCCTCCTCTTGATTTTGAGAGATGAGAAATTCCAGGGTACCACTTTCCTGAACCTGCAGGAAATACCAGCTGGGATATGGCTGGGTGGTGAGATCTCCATAATACGGGCCTTCTTCGGCGTATACCTGGTTACTGTTATCCTTGTGGGAATTTTCAAAAACAAGCTCTTCTCCTCCGGCACAAAAAGGTTCAATATTTGCACAAATCTCGCCCTGAGCCCATACTGAAGTAAGGCTTAGAATAAAAATAATTAACAGTGAAAAAACTGGTTTCATAGGTGCCATAGCAAGATATATAATTTTATATAATAAGACCATATCTTCCGTTTTTAAGACGAAGTAAAAAACCCATTAAAATTGTATCTTTGCAAGCTGAAACCGGTGGTTTCGACTATTATTTTAAAACAGTATGAAAATAGACAAAATTTTGACTGAAATTGATGAAATGGGGGATGCCCACGCAGGCAGCAGTGCAGAAACTCCTATACGTGATGATGCTTTTGATCTTAGTAACATTGAAAAAGTTGCCTTAATCAAAGACGATGTTAGAAAAATCATGGAGACTCTTGGACTGGACCTCAACGATGACAGTCTACAGGGAACTCCTCAACGGGTTGCTAAAATGTTCGTTAATGAGATTTTTTCAGGACTTGACCCTTCCAACAAGCCTAAAGCCTCCACCTTTGAAAATAAATATAAATACGGAGAGATGTTGGTAGAAAAGAATATTACAGTTTATTCTACCTGTGAACACCATTTACTTCCAATCGTTGGAAAAGCCCACGTGGCTTATATTTCCAAAGGAAGGGTTATTGGGCTTTCCAAAATGAATCGTATAGTAGATTATTTCGCCAAGCGACCACAGGTTCAGGAGCGCATGACCATGCAGATTGTCCAGGAACTTCAACGAGCTTTAGGTACACCCGACGTGGCCTGTGTTATTGATGCAAAACACCTTTGCGTTAACAGTCGCGGTATAAGAGATATTGAAAGCAGTACCGTAACCAGTGAATTCGGTGGTGCGTTTAAAAATTTAGAGGTGAAACGCGAATTTTTGGACTACATCAAATTAGACACTTCCTTTTCATAATTATTTTCATTTAAATAACTAACTACCTATGGCGCTTTTTGATGAACAAAGCTTAAGACTATATAACTCTATGAGTGGGGAGAAAGAAACTTTCACCCCAATAAATTCGGGAAGCGTAGGCATGTATGTTTGCGGCCCCACTGTTTATAGTAACGTTCATTTAGGTAATTGCCGCACCTTTATTTCCTTTGACCTTATTTTCAGATATCTGAAGCATTTGGGTTACAAGGTAAGGTATGTTAGAAATATCACCGACGCCGGTCATCTTGAAAATGACGCCGACAGCGGGGAAGATCGCATCGCCAAGAAAGCACGTCTGGAACAAATTGAACCTATGGAAGTGGTACAACGCTACACCATAGATTTTCACAATATTCTGCAGAAATTCAACAACCTGCCCCCAAGTATTGAACCTACTGCCACCGGCCATATTGTTGAACAAATTGAAATCATAAAAGAAATTCTGAAGAAGGGATTTGCATACGAAGCCAACGGCTCGGTTTATTTTGATGTGATGAAATACAATGAGAGTCATCACTACGGAAAACTGAGTGGTCGATCTCTGGAAGATATGGTTTCGAACACCCGAGAACTTGCTGCCCAAAGCGATAAGAAGAATCCACAGGATTTTGCACTTTGGAAAAAGGCAGAACCACAACATATTATGCGATGGCCTTCTCCATGGAGTGACGGTTTTCCGGGATGGCACCTCGAATGTACCGCGATGAGCACCAAATACCTCGGAGAAGAATTTGACATTCACGGAGGCGGAATGGACCTTAAATTTCCGCATCACGAGTGTGAAATAGCGCAAGGAGAAGCCTCCACCGGAAAAAATCCGGTACACTACTGGATGCACGCCAATATGCTTACGCTCAATGGTAAGAAAATGGCCAAAAGCACCGGAAATAATATTCTCCCGGAGGAAATATTTTCCGGGAATAATGATATACTCGATAAACCATTTTCGCCCAATGTGACCAGGTTTTTTGTCCTTCAGGCACATTACAGAAGCGTACTTGATTTCTCCAATGAAGCTCTTTCTGCCAGTGAAAAAGGATTTAATCGCCTCGTGGACGCTTATCAGCAAATTGAAAAATTACCTGTTGGCAATTCTTCAACTATTTCGGTTAGTGAGTGGAAACAATCCTGCTACGACGCGATGAACGACGATTTTAACAGCCCAATCCTTATCGCAAAACTCTTTGATGCCGCAAAATTCATCAACACAGTGAAAGAAGGTAATGCCGAAATCACTTCAGAAGACAGGGAAGTCCTTCACCAAACCATGAAAAATTTCATGTTTGACGTGTTAGGCCTTCTTGATAAGGCTTCAGAAAATGAAGAAAGTACGCAAAAACAACTTTCAGATACCATAGAACTTTTGATTAAACTCCGGGCTGAGGCCAGAGTAAATAAAGATTTTGCTTTGAGCGATCAAATAAGAGATCAATTACAGGCGATAGGCATTCAGCTTAAAGACGGAAAAGAAGGCACGACCTTCAGTATCGAATAGGAAAATGCTTAAAAAGATACTCGCATATCCCTTTATTCTATTGGTGAAATTTTACCGGAATTTCATCTCCCCCCTTACTCCGGCAACATGTCGCTATACTCCTACCTGTTCTCAATATTCTTTAACGGCTTTAGAGAGGTTCGGATTTTTTAAAGGTGGCTGGCTGAGCATTAAAAGGATAGTTAGCTGTAATCCCTGGGGCGGAAAAGGCTACGACCCCGTTCCGCCAAAAAAGCATAACTAGCAACTTGCAGAAACCTGCAAATATGTATCTTTACCTAACTAACATAAAATTTACCTCATGTTTTTAAATGCAATTACCTGGAATCCTGCTGAAGGTTTGGATCTGGGATTCTTTACGCTTCATTATTACAGCTTAATGTTCCTTATCGCCTTTGGATTGGGATGGTACATAATGAAAAGTATTTATACCCGGGAAGGTATTGCTATAGAAAAACTGGATTCTTTATTTATCTACACGGTGCTTGCTACTCTAATTGGAGCCAGGCTGGGGCACGTGATCTTTTATGACTGGGATTATTTTCAGGATCACTTACTGGAGATATTCTTACCCGTGAGATTTGAACCTGAATTTGAATTCACAGGTTTCAGAGGTCTTGCCAGTCATGGTGCGGCCATAGGAATTATCATTGCAATGTATTTATACCGAAAGAAGGTTCTGGACAAACCAGTTCTCTGGATCCTGGACCGTATTGTTATTCCAGTTGCCAGTGGGGGTATTTTTATTAGAATAGGCAATTTTATCAATTCTGAAATAATTGGAAAGCCCACAAATTCAGACTACGGAGTAATTTTCGCCAAACTTGGGGAGGACTTCCCAAGGCACCCTGCCCAACTTTACGAATCGGTGTGTTATTTACTAATCTTTATTCTGCTTTGGTATTTATACTGGAAAACCGAGAAACGCTCTAAAATGGGATACCTTTTTGGTTTATTCCTGGTTCTGCTTTGGACGGTAAGGTTCTTTGTAGAATTCATTAAAGAAGCACAGGTAGAAGAACGTGCGACCTGGCTTCTAAATACAGGCCAATGGTTGAGTATTCCATTTATTATTGCAGGATTCTATTTTATGTATCGTCCAACTAAAAACCGCAGCGTATGATTCGCAGAAACCTCTTTTTAAGTCTGGGTCTGGCTTCAGTAGTCCTTTTTTCTTCTTGTAAAGAAGATGCTAAGCCCGAGGAAGAAATAATTGAAGAAAATATTGAATTCACCAAAGAAGGCGAACTTAGCCTTATTAAAGCTGAAGGTGATACTATTAAGAAAATTGATATCGAAATTGCCGATAGTCAATACGAGCACGAAACGGGGTTAATGTACCGGGACAGCATGGAGGATTCACAAGGAATGTTGTTTATCTATGAGGATGCCGCCCCACGTGCGTTCTACATGAAGAACACTTATATTCCTTTAGATATCATTTATTACTCATCAGACAGCACAGCAATAAGCTTCTATGAGAATGCTAAACCTATGGATGAAACCTCATTACCGTCGGGCGAACCGGCACAATTTATTCTGGAAATAAATGGAGGCCTTATTGAGGAATGGAATATTGAGGTTGGAGATAAGATCTATTTTGAAAGAATAGATTAACCTAAGGATAGATAAATTAATAAACTCATAGCCTTCCCTAGCCGGAGGGCTTTTTTTATTCCTCAAAAAGGCAACACGGAAAGTCGGCTAAAGATATTCACCTCCCTAATAATTATTGTTGATTCCTCAACTGCATCAGAATGTAATCCGGTATTTTTTTTCAAAGCACTAAAAAGGAAGTATAGCAGAATGCAAGCCCTAATCCTTCTTATATTTTAAGCATAAAAAAAAGACCTTCCCGGTTAGAGAAGGTCTTTTCAGTATTGTTACTTAAGAAGCGCTTAAACAGTAGTTTCAGCTTCTTCTTCAAGTTTCTTTTTCTTCTGAATTTTCGCTTTATCAGAAACACTGTCGTACATAATCGGTGTTGCAATAAATAAGGATGAGTAAGTACCTACAATCACACCTACAATCAAGGCAAACATAAAGCCTCGGATGCTTTCACCTCCAAAGATGAAGATAGCCAGCAATACTAATAATGTTGTAAGCGAGGTATTTAATGTACGGCTAATGGTACTGTCCAGAGCCCTGTTAACGGTTCTGTCAAGGTCCCATGCGGTATGTTCATTTACAAACTCCCTAATCCTGTCAAATACCACCACGGTATCATTCAGCGAGTAACCTATTACAGTTAGAATCGCAGCGATAAAAGCCTGGTTGATCTCCATGCTAAAAGGCATGATCTTATAAAGCAGCGAGAAAACACCCAGGACTATAATAACATCATGAGCAACCGCTGCAACAGCACCTATACTGAACTGCCATTTTCTAAACCTCAAGAGGATATAAAGGAAAATAACAATCAGAGATCCTAAAATTGCCCAGAAGGAATCATTTTTAATATCATCGGCAATTGTAGGTCCAACCTTCATAGACTGCATAATTCCAATTTCACGATCATTTCCTCCTGCAGCAAATTGCTCATAAGTAAGATCGGAAGGTAAGTAATCCTGAAGTGCCTCATACATGGTTCTGGCGATCTCCTGATCCACTTCAGAACCATCATCATCAACACGATAATTGGTAGTAATTTTAAGCTGATTGTTAGGTCCAAAAGTCTTGGCTTCTGCATTTTGGAATACAGCGACCAAATCCTCCTGCACTTCAGTAGGAGAAACATCCTGATCGAAACGAACAGTATAAGTTCTACCTCCTACAAAGTCAACTCCCATATTTAAATTTTGCACAAGTAGAGATCCTAAACTTATTAGGATCATTATTCCTGAGAAAATATAGGCTAGCTTTCTCTTTCCTAACCAGTCTATCTTTACATTTCTGAAAAGATTCTTTGTTGCTGAAGTAGAGAAAGGAAGTTCTTTTCCGCTTTTCGCGTAGCCATCAATAAACAGACGGGTAATAAATATTGCAGTAAATAAAGAGGTTGCAATACCAATCAATAAGGTAGTGGCAAATCCTTTAATTGGTCCGGTTCCAAGAATCAAAAGAATGAAAGCTGTAAGACCGGTGGTTATATTCGCATCGAGAATAGACGAAAGCGCGTTATTGAAACCATCCCTTATGGCATCTTTCTGCATTTTCCCTTTTGCAAGTTCTTCCCTGATTCTTTCAAAAATAAGTACGTTCGCATCAACCGAAATACCAATGGTCAGAACAATACCGGCTATACCAGGTAAAGTAAGAACCGCTCCAAGTCCGGCTAAAATTCCGAAGATGAAAAGAATGTTTACGGCCAGAGCTATATCGGCATAAATACCGGCTTTTCCGTAATAGAAGATCATCCAAAGAAGTACAAAGATAAGGGCTATGGCAAAAGACATAATCCCACTATCAATTGCTTCCTGACCTAAACTTGGTCCTACTATCTCACTCTGAATTATATCTGCTGAAGCAGGTAATTTACCGGCACGAAGCACGTTGGCTAAATCCTGTCCTTCAGTAATAGAGAAATCTCCGGTGATCTCACTTCTCCCACCTGATATTGGCCCGCTGGAAACTCCGGGAGCTGAATACACTATATTATCCAGTACAATAGCAATCTGGCTTTGGTTATTAGAAGCAAAACCGGTCATTTCTTCCCAAATTTTTGCTCCGGTTCCATCCATTTGCATTGAAACTGCTATTCTTCCAACCTGATCGTAGGTTTGCTGAGCATCGGTAATCACATCTCCACTTAAAGGAGGAGTCATATTCCTGTTCCCTTTTAAGGCATAAAGCCCTACCATATCTGCATCTCCTTCCGGAATACCCCAAACAAATTTGGCGTAACGCTGTTCTGCAGGTAAAATAGATCTTACCTGAGATTTATTAAGATACTCCATTGCTTTAGCTGTATCCCTGGTTGAAAAATAAGCTAAAACCGGTCCTCCCTGAGAACCTGGAGATTTAATAAGGTCGAATAACGGATTGTTGCCGGTAGCCACATCTGAAGAATCATCTTCGGCTTCAGCAAGTAATTCATCAAGATCACTATCTTCTGTAGCTGTAGTATCGGTTTGGGGCTGGGCTTCCTCTTTATCTCCAACTAATTCGATTAAACGATTATTAGCTTCTGCAAGGAAGTTTCCGAACTCATTGCTTTTATATACGTGCCAGAACTCTAATTGAGCTGTACTCTGAAGCAGGTTTTGAACCCTGTTTATATCCTTAGCTCCCGGAAGTTCTACAAGAATTCTTCCTGAATTTCCTAAACGCTGGATATTTGGTTGTGTTACCCCAAATTTATCGATACGCTTACGAAGTACTTCAAAGGCTGAAGTTATGGACTCGTCTACTTTTCTTCTAATAATGCTTTCAACTTCGTCGTTTGACATTTCAGAATTGATCTCCTCACTAAGTGATTTATTGAAGAAAACATCGGGAGAAGCAAGTCTGGCGTCCGGAATATCGTTGTAGGCCGTAAAGAACAAATCTACATAATCATCCTGGCTATCTTTTTGAGCTTCATCGGCTTCATCCAAAGCACGGTTGAAGGCAGGATCACTGGTATCATTGGCAAGTCCATGAAGAATGTCCCTAACCGAAATTTGAAGAATTACGTTAATTCCTCCCTTAAGGTCCAAACCTTTATTAAGCTCTTTATCTTTGGCGTCATTATAGGTGATTCCGGCAAAAATGTCGTCTCCCCCTATTGAATCCAGATAACTCTTTTCTTCAGCATCTCTTAAAACTGAATAATTATCTACATCTTCACCAACTTTTTGAATGGCAAATTCTTCAGCTTCATTTTCAACTTTATTTGTAATAAACGTAAATGAAAGCTGGTAAATACATACCAGTCCAAATAAAATTGCAAAAACCTTAATCAGTCCTTTGTTCTGCATTATTCCTTAAATTATAATTAAATAGGTCGATTTTAAAAACGGACAAATATAGGGTTTCAAAAATCAAATCCCAATATTTTTTTTTGGAATAATTTAACTTTTAAAGCTAAAAAAGGTCGCAATTTCTGCGACCTTTTTTAAGAAAATATTTGAAATTTTCGGTAATTACACCTCAAGCAGTGAATTGGTTTTTTTCACCCCTTCGGCGCTTTCTTTCATTTTAGCACTTTCGGCATCGCTAAGTTCAAGTTCAACGATCTTTTCAAGACCATTCTTACCTAAGATTGCGGGAACACCAATACAAAGATCATTAAGACCATATTCACCTTCCAGCATTGCTGAACAAGGGAACATTTTTTTCTGATCGCAGGCAATTGCCTGAACAAGAGCTGAAACTGCAGCTCCCGGCGCATACCAGGCAGAGGTACCCAATAACTTGGTAAGCGTAGCTCCACCAATTTTAGTATCTTCAGAAACCTGATTCAAACGATCTTCTGATAAAAATGCAGAAACCGGAACAGAGTTTCTGGTGGCCAGTCTTGTAAGCGGCACCATCCCGGTATCACTGTGACCGCCAATCACCATTCCGTCAACATCAGATGGTGGGCACTCTAAAGCCTCGCTCAAACGATATTTGAAACGAGCACTATCTAAAGCTCCACCCATTCCAATAATCTTATTTTTCGGAAGGTTTGTGGTTTTATGAACCAGATAGGTCATGGTATCCATTGGGTTACTTACCACGATTATAATAACATCAGGAGAGTGCTTAATTAGGTTTGCAGAGACATCTTTTACGATCCCGGCATTGATACCTATTAATTCTTCTCTGGTCATTCCTGGTTTACGCGGAATACCACTGGTAATTACAGCAACATCGCTATTGGCCGTTTTTGAATAATCTCCGGTAGTCCCGGTGATCTTAGTGTCAAATCCGTTTAGGGTTGCAGTTTGCATAAGGTCCATCGCTTTTCCTTCAGCAAAACCTTCTTTAATATCGAGCAGAACCACTTCAGAAGCAAAGTCTTTTATGGCAACATATTCGGCACAACTGGCACCTACCGCACCAGCTCCAACTATTGTAACTTTCATATAATATATGATTTATATCGATTAATATTAGTTTCAGGCGAAAATACGAAATAAGGCTAATCTTTACTAATTAGAAAGAGGTTAAAGCCAAGGGTTTATATTCTGAAATGCAGACCCAAATTCATATTGAAAAAGCTTCCCGCAGTAACCATTGTACTTACTTTAAATTGATCAAAGTATAAATTAAAACCTATGTCTCCTTTAAACTGAAGTTCATTCTCGCCAAGAGTTTCCAAAGCGGTATTGATATTACCCAAAAATGGCCCACTGCCATTCATTTCGTAAGCAAAATTGGAATTTGTAGCTCCCAAAGCCCCAAAGATCTCGAAGTCCTCATAACGCTTTGAGGCAAGAGCTTCAAAAAGCCAAAGATCCCCGTTTACATCTATTAGATCGAGAACTGCAACCTGAGGGATATTCACAGGATCAAACGCATATTTCACATCAAACTTACTATAAGTAATGAGGGCAGAAACCTGAAGATCTTCAGGTTCATTGAACATAAAATACTGACTAAAATTATGTTTTATCCCTGCACCAAAAGTGCTGAAATTCGCATCATCTATGGTCATTTCCGGAAGAGCTCTAAGGGTGAATTCCGATTCGAAAGGCAAGCCCATGGTCACCTGTACAAATGGATGTGGAACTAGCCCTTTATCCACTCCTTCCAAAGCCTGAAACTCGAAAGAATTCCCCATTACATTTCCTTCATAATACACATCGGTAGTTGACCCGAAGGCCGTTGGGATTTTGGCATTAGATGCTCCTTTAATATTAAGCAGACTAAGTTCATTATTGCCAATAGTACTGGTCTTTTTACTGGATGGAACAATTAGACCATTAGCATGTACTGAAACTTCGAACTTCCAGGGAGCAAGGCTTTGTGCCGAGGTAAACCAACCCGCACTTGCCTGATAAGCCGCCCCGGATGCAGCCGGACTGGCAAATTCATCAGCAATAAGAAGCAAATCACCTACTACGGCATCTACATCATTTTGAGCGGTTATAAGATTTGAAGAGATAAATAAAAGTAGGGTGCAAACTGTTCTGGTTAGAATTTTCACAAGATTGAGGTTTAGTTTAAGGAGTAAAAATAGGAAAAATACTTTTGCAGCATATTTATTAAATAACGAAAAAATCCAAATCAAAAAAGATTCTTAAAACAAAAAACCCGTGACAGGCACGGGTTTTTTAGTTTTTAAGCTTAAGCATTAAGCATCAATATTCGCATATTTTGCGTTCTTCTCAATAAATTCACGTCTTGGCGGAACCTCATCTCCCATAAGCATAGAGAAAATCCTATCTGCCTCACTACTATTCTCGATCTTAACCTGACGAAGTTTACGTCTTTCAGGATCCATGGTGGTATCCCAAAGTTGTTCTGCATTCATCTCCCCAAGACCTTTATATCGCTGTATTTGCACTCCGCCACTATAGCTTTCGGCAATTTCATCCCGTTCTTCATTACTCCAGGCATAACGTTTCTTGTTTCCTTTTTTCACAAGGTATAGCGGAGGCGTGGCGATATAAATGTTACCTCCTTCTAATAACTCCTTCATATATCTGAAGAAGAAAGTTAGAATCAAAGTTTCAATGTGACTACCATCAACATCGGCATCACACATAATCACTACTTTGTGATATCTTAATTTATCTATGTTCAGGGCTTTACTATCCTCTTCGGTACCAATAGTTACTCCAAGCGCAGTATAGATGTTCTTGATCTCTTCATTATCGAACACACGGTGAGTCAT
>DATISX010000269.1:0-4995 GCA_035468275.1 Salegentibacter sp. | reverse complement strand
AGCAATGCCCATAACCGGAATATGGAACTGATGCGGAGATAATGTTGTCATAGCTCAGATAATTTTAAGCCGATAAAGGTGAAGATTCAACAGGCATTAAAATATGAGCAGAATCATATTTTGGAAATTTGCATCAAAGTTTCTGATTCTTCATTGCTGAACATTTTTTGTATCTTCAGCTTAGAATTAACCAATTTAGAATATCAACTATGAAAAGCGCATCCCTTACCAAAAACCTTAAATACAATGATTCAAAACCAGCCGTGGAAATCCTACTGGACACCGACAGCAGTAAAGAAATTCGGATCCTAATGAAGAAAGACCAGGTAATGAAAGAACATAAGACCTCCTACCCAATCATGGTAGAAATCTTCGAAGGTAGGATCTCCTTCGGAGTTAATGGCGACACCCATAAACTTAAAAAAGGCGACCTGGTATCCCTGGAAGCCAACGTACCTCACGACCTTACTGCCGAAGAAGACAGCACCATAAGGCTATCGCTTTCCAAGGCAGATTCTGTTGAAAGAGTGAAAGAAGTGGCAAAAGGAAGTTAAAAAGAATAAGTTTCGTTTGGTGTTAGGGTGGAATTTCTGAATTATCTGTCATGCCGGACTTGATCCGGCATCTCATTCCGGGTGGATTCAAGATTCAAAGATTCAAGATCAAAAACTGAAAACCCAGAACGGACAACTGAGAACCGATTTCACGAAAGCTTCTCAGGGATTTTATATTTTCTTTTGAGCTCATTCATATCCAGTTGTTTTCCCATCGCCTCCTTTACCATTATAAACTCATAGATATTTTCTTTATCGATAATCCCAAGCAGCTCTCCGTTATGCACAACAGGTGCCACCGAAATGCTTTGCACCAAAATTTGCTGATAGATCTCCTGCAATGGCATTTCAGGATCCAGGCTCAGGAATTCGGTTTGCATGGCATCTGTCACCGGGGACTTATTGCCTTTTTCCGACAAGCCTTTTACCAGGTCATTCCGACTTAAAATTCCAAGCACTTTTTCGTTTTCTACGATTACAAAATCGTGGGCTTGTCCGTCCAGCAGTAATTCCACTGCTTTCTCCAGAGTATCCTCCGGATTAAGTCTCGGAAATTGTTTCATCAAAATATCCTTCACCTTGTAGCCCGTAAGCGAGCTTTTGGTCATTTCCATTTCGGCTTCAGCCCCGGCTCCCAAGTAGATAAAAATTCCTATAAACACCAGAAAGATATTGGAATAAAAACCTAAGAACACAAAACCTATGGCCAGGAACTGCCCTATTGCAGCGGCGATCTTGGTGGCTTTTCCACGTTCAAACTTAAACAGCAGCAAAGCCCGGAGCACCCTGCCTCCATCCATAGGGAAAGCCGGAATGAGATTGAAGATGGCCAAAACCATATTGGCAAAAAGCAAATTATACCAGAAACCCACGCCGGTAAAATTCATAAGATCTATGGGCTCAGAAAAGGAAGGGAGACTATTAAATACCAAAAGAAAGAGGAATATTACCACCACAATTGCAAGGTTAACCAGAGGCCCGGCAATGGCAACCCATAGTTCCTGCACAGGTTTTTCAGGGAATTTTTCCAGACGTGCAAGTCCACCGATTGGTAACAGCGTAATACTTTTTGTATTGATACCGTAGCTTTTGGCGGTTAGCGCATGCCCGAATTCGTGCAGGGTAACACACACAAAGAGTGCAAGAATAAAGACAACGCCCATCAATGCCTGAAAAGTATCCTGCTGGAGTTGGTAGTGCAGAATAAAGATCCATATCAAAAGGATCATAAAGGTCCAATGCACCGAAACTTTTATCCCGGCGATGCGCCCGAGGTTTAAAGACCATTTCATAATCTCAGCCCGTTTATTAATTCCCAGAGAAGTACCACAGGAATTCCTCCTTAAATTTACTGAATTTTCACAGATTTTTTATCAACTACTTCGGAAAGCTTTGAGCCGGGAAGGTTTTATTTAGACCCTTAAATGCCGCCGGTAAATTTCATAGAATAATGAAATTCCGGTAGGGATAAGCTCATCGGGGAAATCATAATCGGGATTGTGAAGGGCAGGGTGCTTCTCACCGGCACCCAGTCCAAAGAAAGCCCCTTTGAAATACTGAGTAAAAAGCCCAAAATCTTCTCCCCATTTAAAGGACTGCTCCAACTCCTTAAGATTTAAACCAAGCTGTGCACCCGCCATCCTGATGGTATTTGTTGCCTCAGGATTATTATGGGTTGCGCTGAATTCTTCGGTATAATGAAAATCAACACCCAACCGGTGAGCTTCTTTAATACGAACCAGGAATTCCTTTATCTGATCTTTTAATCTCTGCATTTGGGCTGGGGTCCAGGTGCGTAAAGTAAAGCGCAGTTCTGCTGCTCCGGCAGAAACCCCATAGGCAATACTGCCAAGTTCTACGTGAACAGGAGTTATAAGTTTAAAATCTTCTTCTTCGGGACGATTATCAGACCAAAGTTGCATCTGCAGCAGGATCTCGGCCACAGCCTGTGCCGGATTGATCCCATTTTCAGGTTCAGCGGCGTGCGCGGTTTTCCCTTTCAGTTTAATCACCAGACTGCTTACCGAGGCAGTAAAGGCTCCGTCTTTTATCAGAAGTTCATGCTTAGGAAAACCCGGCAAATTATGAAGTCCGAAAATAAGATCAGGCTTCAGCTCCTGAAAAAAACTTTCTTTTAGCACGGCGGCTGCACCTTCTCCTGTTTCTTCTGAGGGTTGAAACAATAGGACTACTTTCCCCTTTTCAGGCGGATGTTCCACAAGACAGTGCGCAAGTCCCAGCAGAATTGTGGTATGGCCGTCATGCCCACATTTATGGGAAACACCCTCCACCCGGGATCTATGTTCAAAATCGTTGATCTCGGTAATCGGCAAGGCATCCAGTTCTGCTCTGAATACTATGGTTTCCCCGGAATTCCCACTGTCGAAAACAGCTATAAGTCCTTGGCAATCCAGGCCACATTGAATCCTGGTTGGATTTAGTGCCTGTAGGTAGGCTGCAACCCATGCCGCGGTGTTGCTTTCGTTACCCGAAACTTCAGGATGTGCATGAAGTAACTTTCGGAAGGAGATCAGAGCTTCGAGGGTTTCAGGTTTCAAATTCATTAGATGAATATAATATTTTTTAGGCCGAAAATGAGGAGCCAAAATATAATATGGAGACAGAAGACCAGCTTGAATTCTAAAATTTCCGTAAATTAAGACTATAAAACCAGCATGCTGCTGGACCCAAAAATGGCAACATCCCGATTAAATCGGGAGGGACATAATTATAAGCCTGTGTTAAATTCCCCAAGTCGGGATAAAAATGGTAAGCAGATGAAAAAGCATCACAAAATTATAAGTGCCGGAGCCGGTGGAATAGCGGAGGCCGGCGCCTTGCTTCTGGCTGAATGGAGCGGGGTCACTCCTTCCATTTATATAGGAAATCGTACGCTCTCAAAGGCAGAGGAACTAGTCAAATGGGTTAAAGAGGGCACCACAAAAAATTGTGCGATCGAAGCCTTTCATCTACCAGGGGATAAGGTTACCGAGGAAATGAAAAGCATATTTGAACAAGCCGACATCATCCTGGATTGTTTGCCGGGCAGTCTGGCCCCCGGAATAGCTACTCTGGCCAAGGACTTCAAATTGCATTACGTCAACCTAACCGAATATGTTGCCGAAACTGAAGAAATCATGAAACTTGCCCGGGATGCCGACTCCGGATTCGTCCTCCAAAGCGGACTCGCTCCTGGTTATATCAATATCCTGGCCATGGGACTTTATCGGGATTTCTGTAAAGATTTTGGGGTAGAGAAAGTTGACAAACTGGAATTTAAAGTGGGAGCCCTTACGAAAAATGCTGTTTCACCACATTATTACGGTTTCACCTGGAGCCCCGTGGGCGTGGCGACCGAGTATTTGAACAAGGCTTTTGTACTCCGGGATTACCAAAAGACAAGCCTGCCTCCCCTTTCAGAACGAAACCGAATTATCATAGATGGAATAACCTATGAAGATGATTTGACCTCGGGGGGAGCAGCAGATCTTCCCGATGCCCTTGCAGGAAAGGTGCGCAATCTTGACTATAAAACCCTACGGCATCCGGGACATTACGCCTGGGTGGAGGAACAATTGAAAAACACCGGAAAAGGTCCTGAGGCGGTGAAAAAGTTACAGGAAATCATGCAGGCAGCCATCCCAAACATAGAAGATGACCAGATCATCCTCTATGCGGCGGTAGAAGGAAAAGATTCTTCAGGCACTCTACAAAGACGGGAAATTTCTAAACGCATCCTGCCTCTGGAAGTTGGAAAACATACATTACGAGCTATCCAAACCACCACCGCAGCCGGCTTGCTGCAATGCGCCCAGATCATCCTGGAATCAAATAAAAAAGGAGTGGTCTTACAAAGTATGATCGATCCTGAAAAGTTTTTAAATGGGGATTTCATCACCCGGGTTTACGGGAAAATTTAAAAGGAGATTTATTGGTTGTCACAGAACCCTTTGACTATAGCCCTCGATAGGCTCAGGACGGCGCAGTTATGTCACTTCGATAGATCCGGAATTTAAATAATTTAAAATTACGATCGTTAGATTTGGATAACGGGTAGCGGCTTGAAATGTTTCAGACCTAAGAAATGATCCAATAACTAATAAATCCAAGGATAAAACCGGCAAGGGTTAAACCAATTTTAGAGTACATCTGGAAATTCTGAAGTTTTAAATTTTCAATAGTAAGGGTGCTTATTTTTTCTTCTTGTTTTCGGTTTTTCTTCTGGTATTCCAGGAGATCAATCTCCAACTCTTCCTTCTGTTTCTGAAGGTTAGTTGCTTTCCTTTTTTCCTCCTGCTTATTCTGTTTGTACTGGACCCAGCCACCATTTTCAATTACCTCGAGGCCCAGGGGAGTGATGTCACACCTTTCTACCGTGCGAGTGATTAAACCCTCAGTTACAAGTTTGTCGGCTAGAATGCGTGCCTCAGAGATACTTAAT
>DATISX010000268.1:0-6821 GCA_035468275.1 Salegentibacter sp. | reverse complement strand
CCCATTTTGCAAACAGGCCTGGCATTACTGTGATTATCATTTTTCAACTTCGCTGCACAAGAAAGATCAGGTTGTGCAGATGCTTTGCCGGGACCTGGAACGTCGAAAGTATGAACTGACGGGTGCCGACTAAAAGACCATCTATTTCGGCTGCGGAACGCCCAGTTTGCTGACTTCAGAAGAGCTGGAACGCATTTTTGAAACGATTTATTCTAATTATAATATTGCAGAAAACCCCGAGATCACCCTCGAGGCCAATCCTGATGATCTTTCAGAAGAAAAGATAAAAATGCTGGCCGCTTCAAAAATCAACCGACTAAGCATTGGAGTTCAGTCCTTTTTTGAAGAAGACCTGAAATTGATGAACCGCGCGCATAATTCGGGAGAAGCCCTGGAAAGCATTCAGTTGGCGAAAAAATACTTCAATAATATTTCTATTGACCTAATTTACGGGGTGCCGGGGATGAGTGAGGAGCGCTGGAAGGAAAATCTAAGAATTGCTCTGGAGCTCGGCGTGCCGCATATTTCCAGTTACGCGCTTACGGTAGAACCAAATACCGCGCTACAGAAATTCATCGAAAAAGGCAAGGTAAAACCTGTTGATGATGAGGCTGCCAGCCGACATTTTGAGATTTTGGTGGAAACGCTAAAAAGCAACGGATTTGAACATTACGAATTTTCTAACTTCGGAAAACCGGGCTACTTTTCACAAAATAATACCGCTTAATGGCTGGGCAAGCCTTACCTGGGTATTGGTCCTTCGGCACATTCCTACGATGGGAATTCGAGAAAATGGAATGTGAGTAATAATAGCCTTTATATTAAGGCCCTTGAGAAAGATCAAATTCCGCAGCAAACAGAAGAACTCTCCACCGCCGATAAGTTTAACGAATATGTGATGACCCGCCTGCGCACCAAATTCGGTGTCTCTCTTCCGGAAGTAGAAGAAAAATTTGGGACTGATTACACACAGCATTTCCTTAAAAATTCTGGCCCGCTTCAGCAAAAACAACTTCTGGAAGAGCGCGATGGCGTTTTTTATATCACTGCCAAAGGGAAATTCCTGAGTGACGGCATCGCAGCCGATCTTTTCTACCTGGAATAGAAATATTATAGTTAATTAATAATTTTGTATCTTGAATAGGTTAATGAGACAATCCCATGGCTGAAATAGTTATTTCAAATAAATTACTTACCAAATATTTCAACTTATTGAAGGCATTTGATGTGCGCTCCAGGAAAATTCTAATTAAAAAACTCAAAGATTCCTTGAAGGATCGGCATTCCAAAATTCCCGAAGAAGAACTTTTCGGTGCATGGAAAGATGAGAGAAGTTCCGAAGAAATTATTAAGGAGATTCATTCCTCAAGAGTGGAAAAAAAGCTTACAAGCAAATTTTAATGAAATTTCTCCTGGATACTAATATTTGCATTCACTTCATGCGTGGAAATAACGGACTTCTAGAAAAATTTCAGTCTGTTGGACTTTTCAATTGTGCAATTTCCGAAATCACTTTAGCCGAATTAAGTTTTGGTGCTGAGAATAGTACATATCCGGATGATAATAGAAAGCTTGTAGATAATTTCGCAAATGAGCTTAACATTTTACCGATCTTTAATTGTATTCCTGAATACGCTAAAGAGAAGGTGAGGTTAAGAAAAAAAGGAAAAATGATTAGCGATTTTGATCTTCTTATCGGCACAACCGCAGTAGCAAATAATCTGATAATGGTTACTGAAAATCTGAAAGAATTCAAGAGAATTTCAAATATTAGTCTGGAAAACTGGGTCAAGAGATAGAGTTGACAAATTCCTAATTACTGAATCTAATTCAAAGTCTTCTTCTTAAACTAAAGCCGATATACTTTCTCAAAATTATTTCTTCGTCTTTTCGTAATTTTACAAGATGCTGGCAAACATAATTCATAAAAACAAAGAGTATCACGTAGATTTTTCGAAACCCCTGGATATTTCCCTGGGTTTACGCGGAGATTCCCGAAATCCGGTGGCCTGGTATCTGGGAGCTCCTGTCATTGAGCCGGTGAAAGATGGGGATTTCATAGGCAAGGTTTCTGAAGGTGCTCCTGTGAATTTTAACAACGTGAAATTCAATCCGCATGCCCACGGCACTCATACCGAATGTGTAGGCCATATTTCTGTGGAATTTCGCAGTATCAATCAGACTCTCAGGAACTTCTTTTTCACGGCAAAACTCATTTCGGTGGAACCTGAAAAATGGCTGGGAGATGTTGTGATTACCGAAGAAATTCTCCGCAGGCTTTTTCAAAAAGATGAAGCTGAGGCATTGGTGATAAGAACTTTGCCTAATTATATTGAAAAACGCAGCCGGAAATACTCGAATACCAATTGGCCCTATTTAACCGAAGATGCCGCCACTTACCTGCGTAATTGTGGTGTGCAGCATTTGCTTATAGATCTACCTTCGGTTGATAAGGAAAAAGATGGAGGTAAATTGCTGGCGCATAAAGCCTTCTGGAATTATCCTAAAAACACCCGTTTCGATTCAACGATCACCGAGCTGGTATATGTGACTAATTCAGTTGCCGACGGGGATTACCTTTTGAATCTGCAGATCGCCTCCTTTGAAAATGATGCTGCGCCTTCCAAACCTGTCTTATATAAAATTTTGTCATAATGAAATTCACACTAAAACTGGAAGAACTCGCAATGTTGCTTCTGGGAATATTAGGATTCAGTTTACTCGATTTTGCCTGGTGGTGGTTTTTGGTGCTATTTCTCGCACCAGATCTTGGAATGCTTGGCTATCTCTTCGGAAATAAAATAGGAGCATTTGTTTATAATCTTTTTCATCACAAAGGACTTGCGATCGCGGTTTGGGTCCTGGGCTTCAGCCTGGAGAACCAGGTTTTTCAATTAATAGGCGTAATTTTGTTCGCCCATGCCTCATTTGACCGAATGCTGGGCTATGGATTCAAATATGAAACCGGTTTTAAATTCACGCATTTGGGTGAAATTGGGGAGTAGATTTCCGTCTTCACGGAAATGACATGTGTTATTTTATGGACATAGAAACTTTCAGAAATTATTGTCTCAGCAAAAAAGGCGTGACCGAGGAATTTCCTTTTGGTCCTGATGCTCTTGTTTTTAAGGTTATGGGGAAGATGTTTGCGCTGGCCGGTTTGGATGAGGTGCCTTTATCAGTTAACCTGAAATGCGATCCCGATCGTGCCCTTGAATTGCGGGATACTTACGGCAGCCACATCCTTCCCGGGTATCATATGAGTAAAAAACACTGGAATAGCCTTATCTTAGACGGATATTTAGAAAAAAAGCTGGTCTTAGAACTCACCGATCATTCCTATGAGCTTGTGGTGCAGGGACTTTCCAAAAAACAACAGCAGGAACTCGAGAATTTAGAATGAACCGGCAGGTTGCCGAACCCAAAAACGGGCAGCAAGGAAATTATTAAACTCTTGTGGTAAATTCCAAGGTTAATGCCAATATATGATCAAATGAAACAAGTTTTAGAATTTTATATAAGTCAAAAAGAGACTCACCAATTTCAACTAAACCAATTATCCCGCAAACTTCTTTTCTCAAGTTTATTGAGGTTACTGGTCTTTTTGGTCATCGCCTTTGCGGTTTATTATTTCTTCGGAAATATGAATGTGCTGGTACCGGTAGTAATTGGAGGTATTGCACTCTTTCTTTTTCTTGTTTCGCGTCACAGCGACCTCAAGGATAAATCCAATAAACAAAAGGAACTCATCAGGCTTAACGCGCTGGAGATAGACATCCTGAAAACCCGGAATTTCCAGGATCTTCCCGAAGGAACAGAGTTTGAAGAGCCTCAGCACGCATTTAGTCAGGATATAGATCTCTTCGGAAGAGGTTCTTTTTTTCAGTATCTCAACCGTACTGCGCTTTATGAAGGCACGAAAAAACTGGCCGGGATTTTAACTGAAAATTCTATCGACGGAATTCTGCAGAAACAGGAAGCGATAAAAGAACTGGAGCAGAAGCCAAAATGGCGACAGGAATTCACTGCCCTGGCCCGCCTGGTGAAATCCGAAACTCCGTCCAAAACCGTGGTGCAATGGTTAAAAAAATACCGGAATTTCGTGCCCGCTTATATAAAATGGCTTCCTACGGTTTTTTCAGTGCTATCCTTACTGGTTATCGCAGGTTATTCCCTGGATTATTTCAAGGGAATTCATCTCTTTCTCTGGTTTCTCGCAGGGCTGCTTTATACGGGAATCCACCTTAAAAAGATCAATTTGTTGTCGGGGAGCGTGAGCAAGGTACAGGATACTTTTCATCAGTATCATCATTTGCTGGCTTTACTGGAGAATGAAGAGTTCTCCTCTGAAATTTTGAAAAAGAATCAGCAGCTCATCCATTCTGAAAAGAAAAAAGCTTCAGTTATTTTTAAAGAGTTTTCTAAAGCCATTGATGCTCTGGATCAGCGTAACAATATTTTGTTTGGGATCTTCGCCAACGGATTTTTACTCTGGGATCTAAGACAGAGCTTTAAACTGGAAAAATGGATCACGGCCTACCGGCAGAATGTCGAGCATTGGTTTGAGGTGATAGAAACCACCGATGCCCTGAACTCCCTGGGAAATTTTTCCTTTAACCACCCAACCTATGCCTTTCCGGAGATCAATGCTGAAGAAGACGGAATTTCTGCAACAGCCCTGGCGCATCCCTTACTCGACCCTGAAAAACGTATCGCTAACGATTTTGGCATAAATAACGAGGAATTCTTTATCATCACCGGAGCCAATATGGCCGGGAAAAGTACGTTTTTACGCACGGTTTCCCTGCAAATTTTGATGAGTAATATCGGACTTCCCGTTTGTGCCGAAAGCTGTAAATATTCGCCTATAAAACTCATCACCAGTATGCGAACCAGTGACTCGCTAAGTGACGATGAATCTTATTTCTTTTCAGAATTAAAACGACTGAAATTCATTGTAGACGAGATCAAAACCGATCGGTATTTTATCATTCTCGATGAGATACTGAAAGGGACCAACAGTAGTGATAAGGCTACGGGCTCGAAGAAATTTATCAGGAAACTGGTGGGATCAAAATCTACCGGAATCATCGCCACTCACGATTTGAGCCTTTGCGAGATTACTACAGAATTACCACAGGTGAAAAATCATTATTTTGATGCCGAAATTGTAAATGATGAGTTGTTTTTCGACTATAAGTTTAAAGATGGAATTTGTCAGAATATGAATGCTTCCTTTCTGCTTCGGAAAATGGAAATTGTGGATGATTAATTTGGATTCTTTAAGTACGTCATACCGGACTTGGTCCGGTATCTCATCCTCAAATTCTAGATAAACCGGAAACGCTGACTAAATTATAAACCAATAAATGGATTCATTAACTCAAATTGTTCTAGGTGCTGCGGTAGGGGAAGCGGTACTCGGCCGGAAGGTTGGAAATAAAGCGATGCTTTATGGTGCTATAGCCGGGACCATTCCCGATCTCGATACCTTTGCCAGTATTTTTACCGATACCATCACCGCTATAGAAGTCCATCGCGGA
Source organism: Salegentibacter sp. (assembly GCA_035468275.1). GTDB lineage: Bacteria > Bacteroidota > Bacteroidia > Flavobacteriales > Flavobacteriaceae > Salegentibacter. The sequence continues at coordinate 1,278 of DATISX010000268.1, read as the reverse complement.
TTTACGCATTCCATCGTTTTTTCGGTTTTGTTTGCGCCGATCTTTGGCTGGCTGATTTCAAAAATTGAACGAAAATCTATTGCAACCTGGCAAAATTGGTCCTGGCTGATGTTCTGGGGGCTTTTTACCCATCCGCTGCTGGATGCACACACCACCTGGGGCACTCAACTCTTGTGGCCGCTGGATTTAAGATTAGCCTATCAGAATATCTTTGTTATAGATCCACTGTACACCTTGCCGTTTCTGGTATTTCTCATTATGGCGATGCGGCAAAAACGGGATTCCCGAAAGCGCAGAAAGTATAATAATCTCGGACTAATTATCAGCAGCATCTATTTGCTAATTATTACTCCGGGCCTGAAGCTATATACCTATAACAAATTCACCGATGCCCTGGCAGAACAGGGGATTGCCTATAAAAAGATCGAGACAAAACCGGCCCCACTGAATACCATTTTATGGACGGCCAATGTTGAAGTGGAGGATGCTTACCTCATCGGAGACTATTCGCTGTTTGACTCGCAACCCATAAAATTTGTGGAATACCCAAAAAAGCATCATTTGCTGGGCGAGTGGGAGCAACGCAAAAATGTGCAGCGACTAATTAAGATATCTGAAGGCTGGTACACTATCTCGGAAAAAGATGGAGAATTATTTTTCAATGATCTTCGCTTCGGAATCCTGGATCCTTTTCCAAGAGCCGATTCTGAATTCGCATTTAATTATAAGTTAGTTGAAGAGGATGGTGAAATTATGGCTGAAGAAACCCCTAAAACCAGGGGCGATGCTAAACAGTTGCTGGCGCAATTAGGGGAGCGGATTATGGGGAATTAGCTTAATTAAGCTCCAGGTTTTCATCCATCAATTCAACGTTGAAACTGATTTTTGCATTCAGGGCTTTAAAAACTTTTAAAATGGTTTCAAACCTGGCATCGGTTAAATTATTCTCAATTTTTGAGATCTGGGCTTTTTGGACGCCCACCAGTTTACCGAGTTGATCCTGAGTAAGATTTCGGTCTTTTCTCGCTTTTTTTATGGCTTCTCCAATAAGGTCTAAGCGAAGTTCATCTTCAAAATCATCCCTTTCCTTAGTTCCCGGTTTCCCGATATATTTATCGGTTACTTCTTCAAGGCTGTATTGCTTTATTTTTTTCGTTTTCATTTCTATCGTTAATTATTCTGAAAGTAAATTTTCATCATCCCTTCAGCTTTTAAAATTTCTTTTTTAGGAATTTTGGCTGTGCTTTTTGTAATTCCGTGTGTTGCAATAATCAAAGT
>DATISX010000267.1:0-18283 GCA_035468275.1 Salegentibacter sp. | reverse complement strand
GAATTCAAGTTTTTAAAATTCGAAAATAGCAATTTATACCGAAATCTGCTATTTGACAGTAGAGAGTAATTATATCGCATTATTTTCCCAAAATGATCTTTATTATTGTCCAATAATGGTTAATAACCTGTTCATTACTTATTTCTGGAGGAATCCAATTTAGCTTATATTTATTTAACTTAGTAACGGCTATAAAGCACAGATTTATAGCCCGGTAAGCAATGAAGATTTGAAACTACCTGGAGAAAAGCTTTACCGTTCGATGAGATGTAAAATCAACCGGCTATACCTACTACGTTGGTTGCTGTTATAAGATTAATTGCCCGGATACATTATTTTTGGGATGGTTCCTGCTGGATGTAAATCTATTGGAATTATCTCTTAGAAAATTTCCGGATTAAACTTTAGCCCCAATGAAAAGTAGATTCGATTGTTTGGTAATTGCCTCCCGATACAGTGGTGCAAGAGAGGTATTTGACCTTTTAAAGCAGAATATAGTTTCCAATGCCGCTCCTGATATCCACCCGGAAAAAGCTATTCTGGAATTGAAATCGGCGAGAGAAGGTGAAAATTTTCGTTTAGGAATATTTGAATTTGAAAGTCTGGAAGAACTGCAGAAAATCGATATTACCGGTTTTTTATCTCCAAAGGCGAAGGTTTATCTGATGCTTAGAAATCCAGTCTGGAGAAGTTATGCTTCCTATCGAAAGAACAAGGAGGAGGGGAAGGAGCGTTCCAGTTTTATAGAAGCTGTAAAATGGGATAGTAGTCCGCCCGAAGTTGGCCTGGGACCGCAAAACACCTGTTATATTAGTGCAGGAAAATATTCTAAAGGAATAAAAAGTCTACAGTTACAAACACAGGGGTATGAATTTCATATCCTGGAGTATGAGGAATTACGGCGCGCGCCTTTTAAGATTTTGCAGGAACTGAAAGAAAGCCTTGGTCTTCAATTCAAAATTACTCCGGAAGTAATCGCACTCAATTTAAGCAAACAGAAAGTAGCCGGAAGAAGGCTGGGGATATTCAAATCTTTTCGGCATAACTCTGCTGAACTCGATGAAGAAACGGCCAAGTATATCTATTACACCTATTTTAAAAGAGATATTGAAGAGGTGGAAAAACTGCTCTCAACCAGTTTTACTTCCTGGAAATTTGCAGAAAAGGCCCTGGATGGAAATTATATCGCTAAGCTTTGAAGGACAGTTGGTGCCGCGGCAAAATGGCTCCGTCATTACCTGTTGATTAAAAAACCGGATTTTTCTAAGCTCTGAGTTTTGTAATGAACGATCTTGGTTTCTCTAGCGAAGCATAAGTCTTTCTCCATTTTTGGCAGCCGATTCATAGATCTTTTCCAGGATCACGATATCCCGTAATCCATCTTCTCCGGGTACCAGAACCGGTTTGTCCTGTAAAATTGCCTGAGCGTCATTATCCATTTGTACCGCCTGCTGATTTTTTCCGAAAGGAGGTAAGATGGTCCCATCACTGGCCTTGCCTTTTACCCCGCTATAACTCTGGAAAGGTCTTAAATAATACCACCCGTTTTCACAATTTATCTCCAGATTATTCAGGTTTTCGCCAAAACTGGTCTTGCAGCTGGCGGTGATCCCACCCGGGAATTCCAGTTCAAAACTGGTGGTTTCATCTACTTCTGTGAAGATTTCCGGACGTTTTGTGCTGTGAGTTGCGCTAACGGCAATTGGTTCCATCCCGGTGCTGTATCTGGCTGCATTTAAAGGATACACGCCCATATCATACATGGCACCGCCGCCCATTTCTTTTTTCAGTTTCCAGGGATTCATTGGGGAGCCGTAATAACCCGCTTCGACTTCAAGATTTTTTATTGCACCGAAAGGTTTGGTCTCTGCCCATTTGATTATTTTTTGAGTGTTGGCCTCATGTTGCATGCGGTATCCTATGGAAAGCTTCACCTTATTTTTCTCACAGGCCTCAATTATATTTCTGCATTCTTGAGCAGTGCGTGCCATGGGTTTTTCACACCAAACATGTTTTCCGGTTTCGGCTGCTTTAATTGCATATTCTGCATGCATGCCGGTTGGCAGAACGATATAGATCACATCGATATCTTCATTATTTGCGATATCCGGCATATTTTCATAATTGTAGACATTGCTGTCTTTTATACCGTATTTTTTCTGCCATACAGGAATCTTTTCCGGACTTCCTGTAACAATTCCTCTTAATTCACAGAAACGGGTTTCCTGAAGTGCCGGTGCCAACTGGCCGGTACTATAATTTCCCAGGCCAACAAGGGCGACGCCGAGTTTTTCTTTATTCTTCGGAATTAAAAAATTAGGGAAGGGCAGGGAAGCAGCCGCAAGGAACAGCCCTGATTGTTTTATGAAATGTCTACGATTGAACATTGCCGTTGGTTTGAATCTTTAATTTATAAAAACTTGCTAAATCTGCATTCAGGTATGTGGTTTTTAACGAATATTTTACTGATTAATACAGTGAAAAACCTGGAAAAAATTATTTCAAATTTTAATGAAAGCTCTACTCTCTGAACACGACTTAAGAAAATATTAACATTTTTATCCATTGATGTAAGAAGCCACTAAAACATACAAGTGTAGTTGTGGCACGCGCTTTGCAGGTTTCTTAAATAAATGTGAAAATATTTTTTAACGTTAAAGATTTTCAAGGGCTAACCAAATGAAAATAAAAGAAATCATGAAAAACAAAATAGCGGCTTCAGATTTGTTTCCGGCTTTTAGAAAAGGCACCTCCTGGTTTTACAATAAAGGCCATTATGTTTTCATTATTATTTCTACTTTACTTCTGCTGGCTTTTATAATCTGGCTGCTCTCTCTTTTTTCCTGATTTTCAATTTTTTAATTGTAACATTACTGTAGATTACTTCCACGATATCGGGGTAAAGCTTCTCTCAATCTTAATCCTTTCTGAAAAAAGCAGCATCGCTGTGAGTCCTAAAAGCCAATAATTTCTATCTTCGCCGGCTTAAAATTTATAATTGTTCAGAACAGTCTTTATGTTAAGGCAAATTAATCCTGCATTTAAAAAAACAAGAAATGAAAAGAGCCCTACTTATTTTCACTAGCCTATTTATGATTTATGGCCATCTCCAGGCCCAGGAAAATCCCGAAAAACTTGAAGAAGTTATGATAACTGCAGGCAGAATAGACCTTGCTTTTTCCAAAAACTCCAGAACTATTCAAATCATTTCTTCAGAAGAAATCGAAAACAGCGGTGCAAATAACGTAGCCGATCTTCTTCAGCAGGTGACAGGCGTGGATATAAGAAGAAGAGGTACCGGTGGCTCTCAAGCCGACCTATATATTCGGGGTGGTAGTTTCGACCAAACTTTGTTGCTTATCGATGGAATTAAAGTGGAGGATGCCCAAACCGGACATCACACTTTAAACCTGGCCCTTCCAATTGAAGTGATTGAACGTATTGAAATAATAAAGGGACCTGCAGCCAGAGTTTACGGGCAGAATGCTTTTACCGGCGCCGTAAATATCGTTACCAAAGATGTCATTCAGAATGAAGTTTCGGTAGGTTTGGAAGCGGGTTCCTACGAGCAAAAAAACGCTTCGGTAACTGTGAGCAGTAATCTGGAGAAATCAGCGCATATCGTTAATTACACTCGTCAACTTTCAGATGGCTACCGCTACAATACCGATTATGACAATCAGCAGTATTTCATAAAAAGCCGATTCGAAACCGAATCTTTGCCCATTGAAATGATCGCCGCTTTTTCCGATAGGAAATTCGGTGCTAACGGTTTTTATGCTTCCCCTGAAGCAATAGATCAATACGAAGAAACGCAGGCGAGTTTGCTTGGGTTTTCCACGCTTATTGAGAAAGGAAATCTAAGTTTAAAACCACGGGTTTACTGGCGCAGGAATGAAGACGAATATATTTTTCTACGTCAGGATCCCTCTGTTTACAGGAATCTGCACATCAGCAATAAAGTTGGGGCAGAGGTTAACGCTTCATACACCTCAAATTTGGGAGTTACCGGATTTGGTGTAGACATGGCCAAAGTATTTCTTTCCAGTAATAACCTTGGAGATCGCGAGCGATTTATGACCACGGTATTTTTGGAACACCGATTTACCATGCTGGACGATCGCCTGGATATAACTCCGGGAGTAGCCGTGAATTATTTTTCAGACTTTAAATTTCATGCTTTTCCGGGGGTTGATTTAGGGTACCAGCTGGCAGACAACTGGAGAGCTTACGGAAATCTTGGGTATACCTACAGAATCCCGACTTATACCGATCTTTATTATACATCTCCCAACACTATAGGGAATGAGAATCTTGAACCGGAGGAAGCTATTTCAGAAGAAATTGGGTTGAAATATTTGTCTTCTCAAATACAGTTTTCTGTTGCGCTATTTAATCGGGATTCGCGGAATCTTATAGATTATGTAAAAGAAAATGAAGAAGATCTCTGGCAGGCAGCGAATGTTCAGGATGTGAATTCAAAAGGTTTGGAAGCTAATCTTTCCTATGGATATAGAATTAAGGATCACAGGCAAAACATCGATCTTGGATATACCTATTTAAAAGACGACGTGAAAGATCCCGGGCTAGATTTCTCCCAGTATTCCATAAATTCTCTCAAGCATCATTTTACAGCGGCTTATACTTCTCAATTCATCAAAAACCTGAGTCATACCTTAATTTATAAATATGCTGAACGTACCTCCGGGGACTCCTACGGAATTGTGGACGCGAATATCTCCTTGAATCTGGATAGGTTTGAGATTTACGCCACTGCCAATAATATTTTCAATACAGAATATACTGAAACCAACCTTGTTCCCATGCCTCAAGGCAATGTGCTTTTTGGGGTTAGGTTTAATTTTAGATAGAAAGCTTAGTGTTTTAGTGTTATTTACTCCGGGACTAAGTTTCGTCCCGGTTGTAGTCTTTGGTGAATCTTACCAAAAGATATAGGGCTGTGCCGCCTATTGCTGAAGCCAGTATTCCCGTTATGATAAAGATTATTTCCAAGGGTTTGATTTTTAGACCCGTTAGGGTGATTATGTTCCTTTTTCAGGAAAACGACGCTCTATTGTCAAATGTAGATAGTTTAAAAAGGTATATAGATATTAAAGCCGTTAAATGAATGGTAAACTTTACATTTAATTAACAAATTAACCATAAAATTAACCTTTTACCGAAAAAAGAACTTTCTGATTCAAGTTGATTTAAGTTAATACCTTTTTGAGTTCAATAATTTCATTAAGGGATTTATGACGAAAAAGGGTATAAAAATCATCCGGCTCCAGAAATTTATCATTGAAACTAATCACCTGGGGAAAAGTAAAAGCTCTTTTTCTGTCTGCCGGATTAACCGAGGAGGTTAACATTACCACAAAAATTTCCTTTTGGGCATAAAGATGATTTATTTTTTCCAGAACCTCCCAGCCATCCATTACTGGCATATTGATGTCGAGTAAAATAAGTAAGGATTCAACTTCCTTAAGGCTTGCATCTAAATAATTCATTAATTCCTTACCATTCCAGAAAGTTTTTATGGGGGTATTCACCAGTTTTCCTAGCTGCTTTTTTTGTAAAGTTGTAATGAGCTGATCATCTTCAGCGATTAGTATTTCAATAGGTATAGTTTTGGTCATTTTAAAATAAATTCGACCAGCAGTAATTCTGATGGCCGGGAAAGATACAAAACCTTAAGGTTTAAGAGCTAAGTTTTCCCGAAAGCTCTGTGAAATATGAGAAAGATCAGCTTAAGCGGAAATAAATTAAGAAATTTTAAAGCATGATTCTCTCTTTCTTCCATAATTATCCTTAATAGTTCTCCCAATTCAGGTAAGCAATTGTCAATGATATTTTCATAACTTAGTATGCTAAACTTTTTAAAGATGAAAAGGTCTTATTTTTTAATATTCGCTTTTACATTGTTGCTTTCTGCCACAGGGAATCTCTTTTCGCAGGAAACAAAAATAATGGTAAGGGCCCTGGCAACAGATGCAAAATTCATTGGAACTTCCATGGGCGGCGCGAAGATCATCATTAGAGATGTGGAAACCGGTAAAATCCTGGATGAAGGGCTAACAAAAGGAATTACAGGCGATACCGAAGTGATCTTGCTTTCGCCACTGGATCGTTATAAAGAAATCGTTACAGAAGAAACGGCCGGCTATGAGGCAAGTCTTGATCTGGATAAACCCACTTTTGTTAGTGTTGAAGCCCACGGGCCTATGGGTAAAAAACAGGCACAGGTGATTTCCTCCACTCAATTATGGATGATTCCGGGGAGAGATATAACCGGAAACGGGATTATTCTCGAAATTCCGGGTTTTGTGGTAGACGTGCTATCTCCTCAAACCCATGAAACAATAAATGCTGAAACCGAAATAGAGATCAGGGCAAATATCGTGATGATGTGCGGCTGTCCGGTTACTGAAGGCGGCACCTGGGATGCCTCGGATTATGAGATCAAGGCGCTTATTTCTTCTATTTCTTCGGAAGGGAAGGAGCAGAAAGAAATCAATTTAAATCCTACCGGTAAAGCAAGTACCTTTTCTGAAACAGTTCAGCTGGAAAAAGGCGAGTATGAAATTGCAGTCTTTGCCTTCGATCCTAAAACCGGGAATGCCGGATTGGATAAGGTTCACATTATTGTCAATTAAAACGTCTTAATCCTTTAGTAGACCAAGTTCTTCAATAGTTTTCAGGACTCCATTTTCATTATTGCTATAGCGGGTAACAAAATTACTGGCTTGCTTGATCTCGGGGTGCGCGTTTTTCATCGCATAGCTGTACTTAGCGTTTTTCATCATTTCCAGGTCATTAAGATAGTCCCCAAAAACCAGGGTTTCTTCAGGAGAAATATTCAATTCCCGCTGAACGTCTTTTATAGCGTTTCCTTTATTGGCATCTAAGGCAGTAATATCTATAAAAACCTTTGCCGCAATAGCGATCTTAAACCTGTCTCTGTAATTCACAAAATGAGGATAGGTATGCTCCTCCACGCCCTTATCATTACAAAATGTGACTTTTAAAATTACATCATCAACGCTCGTAAGATCTTCAACGTATTTTAAGCGTTGGTAAAATTGAGAAATATGCGCGATAAAGTCCTGATCGCTGGTTTCTACATAAGCCGATTCTTTTCCACAAAGCACCAGTTTAGTGTCTTCCAAATCCCGCCCCATTTTCACAAAGCCCATAGCATCTTCGCGATTAAGCGGATTAACATAGAGTTCTCTCCCTTTATGAGAAACGTAGGTGCCATTTTCAGCAAAAAACATCATCCTGTCCTTAATTCGTTCAAAATTAGATTCGAGGTTGTAGAACTGTCGGCCGCTTGCTACAGAGAACATAATTCCCTTTTCTGAAAGCTTTTGTTCCATTTCCCAAAAATCCGGATGGATCTCGTGCAGGTCATTCAGCAGGGTTCCATCCATATCGGTAACGATCAATTTTATATCTTTTTTGCTATTTAGCTCACTCATATTTTCATGTTTCATCAAGCTGGCAAATATAAGCTATCATGTGTCTATGGATGTTAATTCTGTATCAAAATTGTTTATCAGGCTATTATGATTAATTCTAAAAAAACAAAGCCTCGGAAACCTTAATTTCCGAAGCTTTAAATAAAAAAGAGAATTAGCCTAAAATAAGATGGCATCTACTATCCCTCCAACAATAGCCAGGATAATGGCTAACCAGAGTGATGGAAGAAAGCCAACGGTCTTAAAATCATTGCTGAATTTATCAGCAATTTCGATAATTATCGCATAAGCAATCACCCGGGTAATGAATCCAATTCCAAGGAAATAGAATATTCCAAGAGTTGCTACATTTAGAATTGCTGTAAGTAACCAGCTGAGTAAAAAACTAAGTATTCCGATAATAAGAGCAACTATAATTGCGGTTTTGAAGCCTTTAAGTTCTACTTTAGGCATCATCCTTGCGGCCGCGAGCAACACAAGGGCATCAATTATAATGTGAATTAGCCATTGAAACATATTAGACTGGTTTTAAGGTTAGTATATCTAAAGATAAGAAAACCTTTAATTATATCCTTAAAATTTTAAAGTCGCTCTTCTAAGGTGGCGGGTTCTTTTCTCAAAAGCACCTCATATAGAGCCTTAAAGTTGGCGAAGAGTTCGCGGCGCTCTATTTTATTGGTGGTTCTATAGGAATTGCTACGCGCCGCTAATCCGGTGTAGGGCAGGCCCAGACCTTTGGCTATAAAAATCGTGCGGGGTAAATGGAATTTTTGGGTGACTACAATCGCATCCTCAACACCAAAAACTGCTTTAGATCGGTACATGCTATCATAAGTATCCAGCCCGGCATGATCAAGTTGAATCTTGCTCTCGGGAATTCCCCGCGCCATTAGGTAATTTTTCATCGCTTTCACTTCATTATAATCATCGGCGATGTGATCTCCGGTTACCAGGAATCTTTCTACTTTATTGTTAATATAAAGATCAATAGCGGTATCTACCCGATCCTGGAGAATTGCAGAGAGTTTTCCGTCAGAAAATACACTTGCTCCTAAGACGATCACCGTTTCAGCGGAAGGAACCTGAGAAATATCCTCATAAATGAGATGTTGGGTATCTTTCTCAATATAAGCTTTAAGGCCCAAAACGACTAGAATTGCAACGACCAGTAAAAGTACCGTGGCGAGAATAAGCTTTTTAATTTTTTTCATGTAGCCTTTTGGTTAAAGCAGTATAAATATAGTTTATATTATTTTACCTATTGGTTTAATTTATTCCCTAACGTATAACAAACTTGCAACATTGTTTACCTTTGCAGCAAATTATAAGCACAAAAATATGGGGAATATTAAAGCTTTGGAATGGCGGTATGCGACTAAAAAATTTAATCCTGATAAAGACCTAAGTTCAGAAAAAATTGAAGTTCTTAAAAAAGCATTTAATCTTACGGCCACGTCTTATGGTTTACAACCTTTAAAGTTGGTAATCGTTAAAAATAAAAAGCTTCAGGAGCAGCTGCAGGAATTCTCTTTTAACCAGAAACAGGTTGGTACAGCCTCTCAGGTACTTGTTATTTGTATTGAAAAGGAGGTAGGGAAGGAGTTTATTGAAAACTATTTTAAGCAGGTTAAACAGGTTCGTGAAACCCCCGATGAAATTTTGAAACCATTTAAGGAATTTCTTATAGGAGATTTTGAAACTAAGGCTTCGGCCGAAATTAAAGAATGGGCTATAAATCAGGCTTATTTGACCCTGGGGAATTTGCTTACGGTATGTGCCCTGGAGGAAATTGATGCCTGTCCCATGGAAGGATTTCAGCCCGATGAATATGATAAACTTTTAAAGCTGGATGAGCGAAACCTGAGGTCGGTATTGGTGCTTCCTGTTGGTTACCGTGCCGATGATGATATGTTTTCAAATTTCAAAAAAGTACGTCGACCTCTGGAAGATGTAATTATTGAAATAGACTAGTAATTTACATATCTGGTGATCTCCAGGCCGTAACCAATCATTCCAACCCGTTTGGTTTGTTGTGTATTTGAAAGAAGTTTGAATTTATGGATCTCCAGATCGTGAAGTATCTGGGCGCCTATCCCAAAATCTTTATTATCCATATGAATTGGCGGTGCTTTTACTTCTCCCTGTTTCTGAAGTTCTTTTAATTCAGAAAGTCTGTTTAAAAGGTTTAAGGATTGGGTAACCGGATTGATAAAAACAATTGCCCCACGACCTTCTTCATTGATCGCCTGAAACATACTGTCAAGTTTCTTATCGGCATTGTTGGTGAGTGTTCCCAGGATGTCATTATTGATTAAGGTTGAATTTACCCGAACCAGAATTTCTTCATCGGCTTTCCAGTTTCCTTTGGTAAGCGCGATATGCACCTGATTGTTGGTAGTTTGAAGATATGCTCTCAATCTGAATTTTCCGAAGCGGGTTTCAATATCAAAATCCTCCTTTTTTTCGATTAGAGAATCGTGTTGCATTCTGTAGGCAATAAGGTCTTCAATAGAAACCACTTTTAGATCGAAACGCTTTGCGACCTCCATAAGTTGAGGTAACCTGGCCATGGTTCCGTCTTCATTCATGATCTCTACGATTACCCCGGCTGGTTCAAATCCTGCAAGGCGCGCAAAATCTATAGCGGCTTCAGTATGGCCTGTTCTTCTCAAAACTCCGCCTTCTCTTGCTTTAAGCGGAAAAATATGCCCGGGTCTGTTGAGATCGGTAGCTTTGGTATCCGGATCTATTAATGATTTTATTGTTTTAGCTCTGTCGGCTGCTGAAATTCCTGTAGTTACGCCCCGGCCTTTTAAATCTACTGAAATTGTGAAAGCAGTTTCCAAAGGATCGGTGTTTTTACCGACCATCATTTCAAGTTTTAGATCCCGGCAGCGTTCTTCGGTAATTGGTGCGCAAATAAGTCCGCGGCCGTGAGTGGCCATGAAATTAATCATTTCCGGAGTCACTTTTTCGGCTGCTGCAACAAAATCGCCTTCGTTTTCCCGGTCTACATCATCGACAACAATAATGACCTTACCTGCACGAATATCATCAATGGCTTCTTTGATACTGTGCAATTTAATATTTTGTTGAGTGGAAGTTGTTTGCGGCATTTTTGCGGTATTTGGCTGCAAAGATATTTATTCTATCTTGGTTTTACGTCGCAATAGCCCGACTTTTTTAAGGCCTTTCTTAAAAGGTTCAATCAGGTTGTCAAAAGCAAAGAGTCCCTGGTCTGTAGTGGCTCTGTATGTGAGGTAAATTCCTAAAGGAAGCATGATCAAAGTGGAAAGCCAACTTGCTATAAACGGACTAACGCTACCATCCTCAGCACTGTTTTTAGCAAAAATCCCGATAAAATGATAGGTAAGAAAAATTAGAATAGCGACAACCATGGGTAGACCCATTCCGCCTTTCCGAATTATCGCGCCTAATGGTGCGCCTACAAAGAATAAAATGATACAGGCGGCTGCCAGGACATATTTTTCATGCAGGGCGATCTCAAACTTATTGAGTTGTTTGGTGGCAGTGCGGAATTCATTTTTCTTCATTACAAGATGAGACATGGAGCCGTTTACATTCCCCAGGGCAAGGTTTACAATTTGTAAAGCGTCATTATTATCATAATTTTCCAGCACGCTATTCTCTACCACTCTTATGGTGTCTGCCGGCTGAAGATTGATATTTACATTTCTCAACCCCGTGCGGTTATACATATTTTTCGAGAACTCCTTTATGTTGGTATTATAACTTGTGGAAAAAGAATCAATACTTTGACTTAACTCTGAGATCTTAAGCATTCCCTGAGTATTACTGTAAGATTCATCCTCAAGGTCTACATTATTGATGTCTGAAAGGTCCAGATTTATGGTATACTCCTTAAATTGACTTTTGGCAAAAGGCTTGTTCCTTCGTTTTGAAAGATCTGAAGGTTGGATTTCATCATAGTAATTTCCATCCTTTAGAATAAGCGATAAAACATCGGAAGTTGGACTTCCCACCAGTTCGCCTTCTACTGCTTTAATTACAGTGAAATTGCCGCTTCTGGCAGTTTTCTGATGAATAATAACATCATCAAGATATTGGTCATTCGGGCCACTTTTTTTATCAACCTTAATATTTATGGTTCCCACTTCGTTAAAAACGCCTTCAGTAATAGCCATAGCCGGTTTTAGCTGGGCGATATTCTTCCGAAGATTAATCGACTTGAATTCGGCGGCTGGAATTACGTTGTTGGCAAAGAAAAAGGCGGTAAGGCTCACCAGTAAAATAAAGAAGGTAAGGCTACGCATCGCCCTCTGCAGGGAGATCCCGGAAGATTTCATGGCTGCAAACTCGTAATTTTCGGCAAAATTTCCGAAGGTCATTATGGAGGTAAGCAAAATGGTAAGCGGCAAAACCAGCGGAACCAGTTTTGGGGAAAAATAGAGCAGGAATTTAAGAATTATATCAACATCCAGGTCTTTACCAGCCAGTTCACCTATGTACAACCAAATAGTTTGGAGTACAAAGATGAACATAAGGATGATGAAAACTGTGAAAAATGTTTTGAGGTAACTGATTAATATGTACCTGTCTAATATTTTCAATTTAGTCTAACCTGTTTATATAATAGGAATCGTAACGCTCTTCGTCAAAGGTAAACAGGTTTTGTGAAAGCGGTTGATTGGTTTTAAAACTTTTTACGGTTATCGTTATTTTGGTGTCGTTATCCTGGGTTTGGATCAGGTTGTAGATGTGTTTCGTCTGGCTGTCTATTCCCAACAAAATATTCTTAACCTCGGCGTTGCTGTCTTTAGGCGTAAGCTTGACATATTGAATTTGTCTGCCATTCAAATTTTGGGTAACATCCCATTCGTAGTTATACCCGTCCTCATAAAAACTGAACATCTTTGAAGGGGTGATGTTGTTCTCATCTTCTTCAACATAAGTAGAGATGTTAATCTCTTCATCTTCAGGAATTATGGTGTAAATTTTATTTCCATCGAACATTTGAGTGGTACCCATAAGGTTAAGCAGGTACTTTTCTCCTTTAATGCTCACATCTCCACGTGTTTCCTGATTTACATTCTCGGCAGTATTCTCAAGGGAATACTTAAAGTCGATTACCATATTATCGTAAGCTTTCACTTTTGAGGAGACCTCATTTAAAAGCTTTTCAGCCTTTTGTGAATTCTGGGCGCTAAGATTAATGCTTACCAGAGCTGCGATAATAAATACTAATTTTTTCATTACTCTTTTTTAAGTGTTTGGTGCTTCATTTAATAATTGATCCAGTGCAACGAGATCTGTGATCAAAACCTGGCGGGCTTTACTGCCTTCAAACGGGCCAACTATTCCTGCGGCTTCCAGCTGATCTATGATTCGGCCGGCACGATTGTAGCCAAGTTTTAACTTTCGTTGCAACAATGAAGCCGAGCCTTGTTGGGCGGTGACTATCACTTCTGCGGCTTCACGAAAGAGTTTGTCTCTCTCGCTCACATCTATATCAAGTCCTGTGCCACTATCCTCTCCTTCATATTCGGGGAGTTGGTAAGCATCGGGATAGGCTTTTTGGGAACCAATAAATTCTGTGATCTTATCAACCTCAGGGGTATCTACGAATGCACATTGTAGTCGTTTTAATTCGTTACCCTGTGTGAAAAGCATATCCCCGCGGCCAATTAACTGGTCGGCGCCCTGGCCGTCAAGTATTGTCCTGGAGTCTATTTTTGAAGTTACCCTGAAGGCGATCCTTGCCGGGAAGTTGGCTTTTATTATACCTGTAATAACGTTTACCGATGGCCGCTGAGTAGCGATTATTAAATGGATACCGATAGCACGTGCCAACTGCGCCAGCCTGGCAATAGGAGTTTCCACCTCTTTACCGGCTGTCATTATCAAATCGGCAAATTCATCTACCACCAATACGATATAAGGAAGGAATTTATGTCCGTTTTCGGGATTGAGCTTTCGGGCTTTAAATTTGACATTATATTCCTTGATATTACGTACCATCGCATCTTTAAGCAGTTCATACCTGTTATCCATCTCGATACACATGGAATTCAGGGTGTGTATTACCTTGGTATTATCGGTGATGATAGCGTCTTCCGTATTTGGTAATTTTGCCAGGTAATGGCGTTCTATTTTGTTGAATAGCGTAAGCTCAACTTTTTTCGGATCTACCAGTACGAACTTAACTTCTGCCGGATGTTTGGAATATAACAGCGAAGTTAGAATTGCATTTAATCCAACCGATTTACCCTGGCCTGTGGCTCCTGCCATAAGCAGGTGAGGCATCTTTGCCAGGTCTACCACAAAGGTTTCATTGGAAATCGTTTTCCCCAGGGCCATTGGAAGTTCCATTTCTGCATTTCTAAACTTCGAAGAAGCGATTACCGAGCGCATGGAAACTATGGAAGCGTTTTTATTCGGAACCTCGATCCCGATTGTTCCTTTCCCGGGAATAGGTGCAATTATCCTGATGCCCAAAGCTGAAAGTGAAAGCGCGATATCGTCTTCCAGGTTCTTTATCTTGGAGATCCTGATACCGGCTTCGGGGATAATCTCATACAAAGTTACCGTTGGTCCCACCGTAGCTTTAATCTGTGCGATCTCGATTTTGTAATTCTTCAGGGTATCTACGATCCTGTTCTTATTCTCTTCAAGCTCTTCCTGGTCAACTGTTATGGTGCCCCCGTAATCCTTCAATAATTCCAGGGTAGGGAAAGTGTAGTTGCTAAGTTCCAGGGTAGGATCAAATTCACCAAAATCTTCAACCAGTTTTCTGCTTTGTTTATCCTCAACTACCTCTTCTTCCGGCGCAGTTTCAACTTCCATCTCAACTTCATCGTGAGACTCAGGTTTCTCAGTATTTATTACCGGTTCTTTCTTTTTTTCTTCGGAAGGCTTTGGATCCAGTTTAACTTCTGAAGGCTTTTTATCCGGGTTTGTTATAGTGTCTTTCTTCCAGTTTAATTCCTCATCGGTTTCTGAAGCCGTAGGCTTATCTGAATTGAATTCGTTTTGTAAACCTTTATGTTTCTGTTTTATGAAGCCACCTACCATTTCGGGAGTGATCTTCAGCCTTAAACTCAAATAGGCGATAAGCAAGAAAAGCATCAGCAAGGCGGTTCCGAAGAAACCGAGATAATCCTGGAGGAAATCGTTGGTTTCAAAACCAACCCTTCCGCCTAAAAGCGCATTGCTTTCAGCAAAAAATCCAAAAAATACAGAAATCCAGACCATGACTAAAATTCCCCAAAACCAATAGGCATCAAGGCGCAATGACTTCAGATTTAAAAAGAGCGAAAACCCAGAAATGGCGATTAAACCTGCGAAAACAAATGCCGCCAGGCCAAAACCTTTGTAAATGAAGAAATCGCTAACCAGGGCTCCAAACTTGCTGAGCCAGTTTTGGGTTTCTACTTCACGGTTGCTCAATTCAGAAAGGGTGCTTTGGTCGGCTTGCCAGTTAAATAAAAATGATATGAAGGCTATAAACAGGGCAATGCCAAATAACATTAAAAAACTGCCTAAAACCACCTTTTGCTGCCTGTTTAAAGTTAATGAAGGCTTCCCGATTTTGCTCGTGGAGGTTTTTTTGTTTTTAGTTTTTTTCCTGGTCATAGAAGCTTTGAGAGATTTTGGGCAAAAATACAAATTAGATCATCTAATGTAAGCAAAAGCTATTTTGTATTTAAAATTAACATTTTCAGTACATGAATAACTCAAAAATCACAAAAATATGACACTGTAGATTCTAAATCTTTTTATCGAAAAAAAGGATGTGTCTTTAATTTATTGATATTAAGTTAACTAGGTTATTTTAATTTCTAGCGAATATGAGAATTGTGCTGCTATATAACCTAAGGCAGAATTTAAGTAGAATTTTAAAAAGTGGTTTCAGGAGTGGAAATCGAAGAGGCTAAAACACAGAAATTAAAGTTTCAGTTATATGTAGGAAAGTTTGGGCCAATCATAATAGCCTGAATGTAATCTCACTTTTTAAGGTTCTAAAAAATATAAGGGATATAAATAAAACCACCGATAATAATAGCGATGAGCGCGGCAAAGAAGACTCCGCCGGCTGCAACATCTTTGATATGACCTATTTTACTGTGGAAGTCTGGATGCACGAAATCTGCCATGGCTTCAATAGCGCTGTTTAAACCTTCGGCAGCCATCACCAGGCCGATGGCTGTAAACTGAAACAGCCATTCGGTTTTCGTGATGTCAAAGTAAATTCCTGTAATGGTGACTAGAATAGCTATGCCAAATTGGACCTGGATACTCGCCTCGTGGCGAAGTAACAGCCAGGCACCTTTAATGGCATAACCACCTCCTCTTATGCGTTTTCCGAGGAAAGAATCCCGCATTATAAAAGATTTTTTAGTGCTTCAAGGTAATCTGGTTCTTCGGCGATCTCCGGAACCTGCTGACTGTGAATTACATTTCCGTTTTCATCAAGGACAATAACTACCCGCGAAAGCAATCCTTCCATTGGGCCGTCTATCATTTCAAGGCCGTAGTCCTTACCAAAATTCCGGTCTTTGAAATCGGAGAGGTTAATTACATTCTTAAGACCTTCATCATTTACAAATCTTTTTTGTGCAAAGGGAAGATCCCGTGAAATACACAGAACAACGGTGTTATTGAGTTCAGTGGCTCTTTCGTTGAAATTTCTAACCGAAGTTGCACAAACCCCGGTATCTATACTTGGGAAAATATTCATAATTACTCTTTTACCCTTAAAATCTTCCAGGGTAGCAGTAGAAAGATCGCTTTTTACTAATTTAAAATGGGGTGCTTTTTCTCCCTTTTCAGGTAGACTTCCGTAAGTATTAACACGTTCTCCTTTTAATGTTATCTGAGACATAATATCTTTTATTGGTTAAGGAGGATAAATTTAGGATTTATGCGACAAGCTTTTACTAAAATTATCATAAAAACAAACAGGCCGCTTCTTTCGAAAGCGGCCTGTTTTTAAGGGTTTATAGAAAGCTTATTGATCTATAGAACCAATAACCTTCTTCATAAATCCGTTAGCGGCGTCTTTTTCATCAGCACCGTCATCAATCATTTTCTGTACTTCTACAGCTCCACAGAGGTTGGATACCAGTTCCCCGATTACGTCCATTTCATCATCTTTGACAGAGCGGTGTTCGGTGTAGTTTTCCAGGACCTCTATAGCGTTTTCAAGCTTTTCAAGCTCGTTATTGCGCTGCAGGTGCCTAATTATTGGTAACTTCATTTACTAAGTCTTTTAAGGGCTCAAATTTATTGGTCTGAACCTGGTTGGTGAAACTTCCATTTTTAAAAGTCGCGAAGGTTGGAAGGTTGTCTACCTTAGCCAGTTTTCTCGACTCCGGAAATTTTTCAGCATCTACCATTAGGAACGTTGCGTTCTCATTTTCTGAAGCCAGTTTTTTGAACTTAGGCTTCATCAATCGGCAGTTACCACACCATCCGGCCATGTATTGCACAACAACTGTCTCGTTGTTCTGAATAATTTCGCCCAGGTTATCCTGATCTAATTCCTTTACCATAACAGTGTTTATATTTTTTAGTTTAAGCTTAGGTAAGAGGCAACTCCATCGCGGTTAGCGTTCATCGCTTCTTTACCTTCTTCCCAGTTTGCAGGACATACCTCACCTTTTTCCTGTACGTGAGTGTAAGCGTCTATTAATCTAAGGAATTCGGCAACATTTCTACCAAGAGGCATATCGTTTACACCTTCGTGGAAGATCTTACCTTCTTCATCGATTAGGTAAGTGGCACGGTAAGTCACGTTGTCACCTTCCAAAGTTAGATCTCCGGTTTCTTCATCATAAGATTCGCCGGTGATATCAAGAATACCAAGACGAGAACTTAGGTTACGGTTAGAATCGGCAAGAATTGGATAGGTAACACCTTCAATACCACCATTATCTTTTGGCGTATTTAACCAGGCGAAATGAACTTCAGGAGTGTCGCAAGAAGCACCAATTACCATTACATTTCTTTTTTCAAATTCTTCCAAAGCTTCCTGGAAGGCATGTAGTTCGGTGGGGCAAACAAAGGTGAAATCTTTTGGGTACCAGAAAAGCAAAACTTTTTTATTGTTTTTCTGAGCTTCCTCAAGAACGTTGATCTGGAAAGTATCTCCCATATCATTCATTGCATTAACGCTAAGGTTTGGAAATTTTTTTCCTACTAATGACATATCTGTGTAATTTTTAAATTTATTATTGGTTTTTATTCCGGCTGCAAATTTACAGAATGACTTTGAAGTTCAAACGAAATCAAATTTTAATTCCTTATTCGATAATAGGTTTTTCCTATGAGTTAAATAAAATCAAATAAACAAATTCTATTGAACGTTTATGCAGATTTTTCCCTCAGTTGTTTGATCTTAATTCCGAATGCCGCGAAGAAGAGTGTCATAAACGGACTCAAATAATTAAAGATGGCGTAGCCGAAATAGGACGCTACCGGCACCCCTAATACCCCGCTATGATATGCTCCGCAGGTATTCCATGGTACCAGACCAGAGGTTACTGTTCCTGAATCTTCAAGCGTACGACTTAGGTTTTCGGGTGCGAGACCTTTTTCACGGTAAGCTTTTGCAAACATTTTACCGGGAACCACAATAGCCAGATATTGATCTGAAGCAGTGGCGTTTAGTGCCAAACAACTGAAGACGGTACTGGCTAAGAGTCCGAAAGTGGTATGGAAAAGATTCAGCAAAGCTTTACTGATACGGGCAAGCGCCCCAATGGCGTCCATAATGCCGCCAAAAACCATAGCGCAAATTATGAGCCAAATGGTACCAAGCA
>DATISX010000266.1:0-6501 GCA_035468275.1 Salegentibacter sp. | reverse complement strand
TGAACCATATCCAGGTGCGCCTGCAGAACGATAGCTTTGCGGTCTTCCATCCCGGCAGTGGCAGGTTTGCGAATAAGTACATTCCCGGTTTCGTCAACCTGGGTTTCCAGCTGAAGTTTATTTCCGAAGTTCTTAATGAATTCAATAACGCGTTCTTCCTTTTTTGAAGGCCGCGGCACAGCATTAAGATCGGCGAAATTATTCCATAATTCTTTAGGTTCCAGGCTTCTTATTTCTTCATTCATTGGTTTAATATTTGGTATATTCACAAAGGTATTGGTAATTAGGCAGGAAGGAAAATGAAAAACTTATTTTGACGGAAATTAACCAAAAAGCAAGCCTTCCGGGGATAAATGCTATTTTTGAGAAATAAAGAACCTCAGACAATCAGAAGAAATTAATTTATAATTTATAGACATTCTGATATTATCAATACCCAAAAACTAAATCTCGATTATCGAGTGAAAAGGAAAAGCCTCTATATACTTGCCGGCCTGCTCCCGGTACAGATCATAATAATCGGCCTTTTGGCCGAATATCCACTATTTATAGAGAACTATTATAGTCGCGGAATATATCCCTGGATCTCCGGATTTATGCGGCTCCCTCTGGGATTCCTCCCTTTTAGCCTCGGTGATTTTCTCTATGCAGTTTTAGTTTTAATGCTGCTGAAATGGCTAATCCAAAGATTCAAAACCAGATTCCGCAGTCCGCGAAAATGGATCATAGACGCTCTTGCAACACTTTCGGTGATCTACGCATGTTTTCATTTAATCTGGGGTTTTAATTATTACCGACTACCTTTACATCAGGCCCTGGAATTAGATCCCGATTATACCACAGAAGAACTTATAATTCTATCAGAAAACCTTATTTCCAGATCTAACGAACTGCACGAAGAACTATCTGCAGATGATTCCTTAGCTATTGAAATCCCGTATTCCAAAAAGGAATTATTTGAACAAACTATTATTGGTTATGATCATTTAAGCGGGGAATATCCTGAACTCACTTATAAAAATCCTAACCTAAAACGATCGCTTTATAGTATTCCACTCACCTATATGGGGTTTAATGGTTATTTGAATCCGTTAACCGGGGAAGCCCAGGTTAATACTCAGATCGTAAAATTCAAGATCCCCACAACCGCCAGTCATGAAGTTGGTCATCAGCTCGGATTTGCAAAAGAGAATGAGGCAAATTTCATAGCCTGCCTGGCTACGATGAACCATCCTGATGTTTATTTCAGATATTCCGGTTATACCTTCGCTCTGCGTTATAGTCTGAATGAATTGTACCGTCGGGACAAAGAGAAATTTGAAGAGCTGAAGAAAAAGATTCGCCCGGGAATTCTTGCAAACTACCGCGAAGTAGACGATTTCTGGTTAAGGCATCAGAATCCTTTTGAACCCTTATTTCAGGCAACTTACAACAGGTATTTAATGGTCAATAACCAGGCTGAAGGTATGAAGAGCTACAGCTATGTGGTTGCCCTTCTGGTGAATTATTTTTCCGAAGAAAAAAATACCGGAGCAACAGGAACAGGCTTTTATTAAAATTTTCTTATTTTACGGCCTTTTCTAACAAAAATTTTGCATTCTTATTAAACCCTTACATTTTATGAAATTAAAATTTCTACTATTTGTATTCCTGGCGGGCGCTCAGCTTCAGGCCCAGGAGTACTTCCCCAAAAATGATGGCGTAAAGACCACAAAAACCGGTACTACTGTCTTTAAAAACGCCAAAATTCATGTTAATCCTACAACCATTATTGAGAACGGGATGTTTGCCATAAAGGATGGCAAGATCAGCGCTGTGGGAGAAAATATTTCAGTGCCGGCCAACAGCCAGACGATAGATCTGAAAGGCAAGGAAGTCTATCCCTCTTTTATTGATCTTTACAGCGAATTTGGTATTGAGAAACCAAAAGCTGCAGGCAATGGCAACGGCCAACCACAATATGACGCCGGCAGGGAAGGCTATTACTGGAACGATCATATTCGTCCTGATAACGATCCTCTTTCGGCCTTCACCTTTGATAAAGATAAAGCCGGAAAATTGCATAAAGCCGGTTTTGGGGTGGTGAACACCCACCTTGCCGATGGAATTATCCGTGGAAACGGAATGCTGATCGCTCTAAATCCCGACGGAAGTGACGGCGACAGGATTCTGAAACAACGTTCTGCGCAGTATTTGTCATTCGATAAAAGCGCAACTTCCCGGCAGTCCTACCCTACTTCCAAGATGGGTGCGATGGCGCTTATCCGCCAAACCTATTTTGATGCCGAATGGTATGCAAAAGGAAAAGCAGAGAACAAGGATCTTGCTTTGGAAGCTCTGAACCGCAATAAAGATCTGTTGCAGATCTTCGCTACCGATAATCTTCTGGATGAACTCAGAGCCGATAAAATTGGCGATGAATTCGGGATCCAGTACACCATTTTAGGAAGCGGATTTGAATATGAAAACCTTGACGAGATCAGGGAAAGCGGCGCAACCTATATTGTACCTTTGGAATTCCCTGATGCCTACGATGTGGAAGATCCATTTATGGCCTCTAAGGTAAGTCTGCACGATATGAAGCGCTGGAACCAGGCTCCTGCCAATCTAAAAATGCTGGCCGAAAACAATGTTCCTTTTACTATAACCACCCAGGGAATTGATGCTGAAAAAGATTTCAGAAAAAATCTTATAAAAGCCGTGGAATACGGACTTAGCAAGGAAGATGCTCTTGCTGCTTTAACCACAGTTCCTGCCGGACTTTTGGGAGAGGAAAACAGTCTGGGTACAATTAAAGAAGGTGCCCTGGCGAATTTTATCATCACTTCGGGTGACTTTTTTGACAAGGAAACCACGCTTTATGAAAACTGGGTTCAGGGAAAAAGAGCGGTTCTTGAAAATATGAATGTCACCAACATTAAAGGTGATTATGACCTGGCGGTAGACGGGAATTCTTATGAAGTGAAGATCAGCGGTGAGCCTGCTAAGCCTAAAGTCGAAGTAAAAATGGGGGAAACAAAGATTGGTTCAAAGCTAAGTTTTGTTGACAACTGGATGAACTTGTTGTTATCTTCTCCCGATACTACTAAAACAGAATTCATCAGGTTGGTGGCAAATGTACCTTCCGAAACGGATAGAATTTCTGGAAAGGCAATACTTGCTAACGGGAATGAAACAACTTTCATAGCTACTAAAAAAGAATCTGAGGTGGCTTCCGAAGAAAAAAAGGAAGAAGCTAAAGAAACACCTGAGGTAAAACCGGTAAGTTTCCCTAACAATGCCTACGGCTTCACCCAAAAACCTGAGCAGGAAGATATCCTCTTTACCAATGCTACGGTTTGGACCAATGAGGAAGAAGGAATTCTGGAAAACACTGATGTTCTTGTGAAGAACGGAAAGATCTCCAGAATTGGCCAGAATCTTAATCCCGGTGGCGCTAAAGTGATTGACGCTACAGGAAAACACCTTACCTCGGGTATTATAGATGAACATACGCATATAGCAGCCTCTGCGATCAATGAGGCCGGGCATAATTCTTCTGCTGAAGTTGCTATGGAAGACGTAGTAGACCCTACCGACATCAATATCTACCGAAACCTGGCGGGGGGAGTTACCTCGGTCCAGCTCTTGCATGGTTCGGCTAATCCTATCGGAGGACGTTCGGCTATATTAAGACTTAAATGGGGTGAATCGGCTGAAGATATGATCTTTGAAGATTCTCCTAAATTCATCAAGTTCGCCCTGGGAGAAAACGTGAAACAATCTAACTGGGGCAGCCGTTCCAGATTTCCGCAATCGCGAATGGGAGTGGAACAGGTTTTCACCGATTATTTTACCCGTGCCCGTGAATACGAGCAGAACAAGAAAAACGATAAGGATTACAGAAAAGATCTTGAGATGGAAACCATCGTAGAGATTCTGAATATGGACCGTTATGTTTCGGCGCACTCTTATGTGCAAAGCGAGATAAATATGCTGATGAAAGTCGCTGAAAATTTCGATTTCAATATCAATACTTTTACTCACATTCTGGAAGGTTATAAAGTAGCCGATAAGATGAAAGAACACGGTGCAGGTGGCTCTACTTTCTCTGACTGGTGGGCCTATAAATTTGAAGTTAACGACGCGATCCCGTTCAATGCGCCAATTATGCACAGCCAGGGAGTTACCGTGGCCATTAACAGTGACGATGCCGAAATGAGCCGAAGGTTAAATCAGGAAGCGGCAAAAAGTGTGAAATACGGAGGAGTTTCTGAAGAAGATGCCTGGAAGTTTGTTACCCTTAACCCGGCCAAACTACTACATATCGATGACAAGGTAGGAAGCGTAAAAACCGGCAAGGATGCCGACCTGGTTTTATGGAGTGACCACCCGATTTCGGTTTATGCCAAGCCTGAAAAAACACTTATCCAGGGGACAGTTTATTTTGATATTGAGAGAGACCAGCAATTGCGCGAAAGGATTTCAGAGGAAAGAAATGAACTCATTACCCAGATGTTGAAAGCAAAAAACAACGGTGTAAAAACTCAGCCGGTAACCAAGGAGGAAGAGCAACATATTCACTGTGACTTCCTTGAAGAAATCCACTAAAATTAAAAAGACAATGAGAATAACATATATATTTATATTCGTATTTATCTGTTCTTTGGGAACAGGGCTGGCACAACAAACCCCTGCCCCAGAACAAAGCAAGACCATTAGCATAGTGGGCGCAACCGCCCATATCGGGAACGGACAGGTAATAGAAAACAGCATCCTCACTTTTGAAGACGGCAGGATCACAGCTATTGGCGCTGCCGGGGATGTTGATCCAACCGGAGAAGTTATTAATGCTGAAGGAAAACACCTCTACCCCGGATTTATCGCTGCTAATGCCACTTTAGGTCTGGTGGAAATATCCTCTGTTCGTGCTTCCGATGATGAAGAGGAACTTGGGACAATGCTGCCACACATTCGCAGTCTTATCGCATATAATGCTGAAAGTAAACTGATAGAATCCATGCGTCCAAACGGAGTACTAATGGGCCAGATCGTACCGCGTGGCGGAAGGATCTCTGGTACTTCCTCCATTATGCAATTTGATGCCTGGAACTGGGAAGATGCCGTAGTAAAAGAAGATGACGCACTACATATTAACTGGCCGGGAAGTTTTTCCCGTGGTCGCTGGTGGGCCGGCGAAGATCCGGGAATAAAACCCAATGAAGAATACCAGCAGCATCTTAGAGATTTAACCGGGTTTTTTAATTCATCCCGCGCATATCTGGGCGGTGATCGAAAAATAAAGAACCTGCCCTACCTTGCTATGGAAAGTGTTTTTGATGGAGATAAAAAAGTTTTCGTTCACGTAGACGGAGAACGGGAGATCCAGGATGTGATCCAGTTTAAAAAAGATCAGAATCTGGATGAACTTGTTATCGTAGGTGGTTATGAAGCCCATAAACTAAGCGATCAACTAAAGGAAAATGATATCCCTGTATTGGTTACCCGCGCCCATAGCACCCCGGAGAATGAAGACGATGATTATGATCTACCTTATAAACTAGCTAACCTGCTTCATAATGAAGGTGTTTTGGTTGGTTTGCAAAGCAGCGGCGGTATGGAGAGAATGAACACAAGAAACCTCCCCTTCTATGCAGGAACAACTGTAGCTTACGGGATGGATAAGGAAGCGGCTCTTTCTCTTATCACCTCAAACGTCGCAAAGATTCTTGGAATAGACGACTTCGCCGGAAGCCTTGAAGAAGGAAAAGATGCCACTTTGTTTATTAGCGAAGGGGATGCACTTGATATGCGTGGTAACATTCTGAACAAAGCCTTTATCCAGGGGCGGGAATTAAGCCTGGAGAGTCATCAAACAGAACTCTTTGAGCGCTATATGGACAAATACGAACAACAGAGTAAATAATTTTTCCCTTTAAATAAACAGAAAAGCTCCCGAAAATTCGGGAGCTTTTTCATTTGCCATTATTCAAATCTGATTAATTTTACCCTATGTACAAGCAAATAAGCAGTTCCCAGAATAAAGAGATCAAGCACCTGCACCAGCTTCAGGAAAAATCCCGCCTGCGCCGTAAAGAAGGCGTGTTTTTAGTTGAAGGTGTCAGGGAAACCGGGCTTGCACTTAAAGGAGGTTTTAAGCTGAAAAAGATCTTTTTTTGTGGGGAACTTTTTTCCGAAGATAAACTTGAAAAACTAATTTCCGACTCTGCAGAGAAGCCGGAGATAACCGAATTGTCTTCTGAGGTTTATGAAAAACTCGCCTACCGTGGCAGTACTGAAGGTTTGCTCTCTCTATTTGAAAGCAAGGAAAACAGTCTTGATAAATTAGAATTTCACTCGGAAAATCCGCTTATCCTTGTTGCCGAAGCCCCTGAAAAACCTGGGAATATAGGCGCACTTTTACGCACGGCAGATGCTGCAGGTTTAGACGGGGTGATCATCGCCAATCCAAAAACCGATCTTTATAATCCCAATATCATCCGCTCCAGCGTGGGTTGTGTT
>DATISX010000265.1:0-6817 GCA_035468275.1 Salegentibacter sp. | reverse complement strand
CAGTTCACCTCAGGGGTTCGGTAATAATTAACCTTCATTCTATCCAGTCTTTCCCCGTGTCTTCCAAGTCGGTTTAAAAAATCCTTATACTCCCGGTTTTCAGTTTTGCTCCAACCAACTTCAGCCATAGCAATACTTCTTGGCCAGAACCTGTCGTCTAGCGCTGAATCACTTAACACCATTTCTGTCCACACCGGGGCTTCCACCCCAATTACATTAGGGTTGTCAGACTTAAAATCATATACATTTTCTAAGGAAACTCCATCTTCCTTGCACCAGTTATTGGTAGATTCCTGACCCTCAACATTGGCGTGATCAAGATAGAAATTTGAGCACATAGATTCAATAAGCTTAACGTCTACTACACTTTCAACCTCCCCGTGCCAACGCTGACTGATAAAACTGGAATCAACTTCAGCCTTAGTTGCTTCTTCCCAACCTATGGTAGTTTTTCCTAAACCTCTCACGATTGAATCGGCTTTTACCATAAATTCTTCATATAAGGGATCTTCGATCTCATCTCCACCAATATGAAGCCAGGGACCATCGGTTATTTCAGCCATTTCTCCTAAAACGGTGGCTACAAAATCGTAAGTTTCAGAATTCTCCAGGCAGAATTTGCTCCAGCCCACATTGTATTCATGAAATAATTCCGGAGGGGTAGCCCTTGCAGGAGTTAAATTAGAAAAATCTTCACAATTGAGTTCCGGGTATGCCATTAGAGCGGAGTAATTATGCCCCGGCATATCTATTTCAGGAATGATTATGATATTTCGAGCGGCAGCATATTCCTGAATCTCTTTATATTCTTCCTGAGTTAAAAATCCGGATCTTCCTCCTTTTACCGCTCCCTTGCTACCAACTTCAGTGAGTTTAGGTAGTTGTTTGATCTCAATTCTCCACCCCTGATCGTCTGTAAGGTGAAGATGAAGCCGGTTAAGCTTGTAAAAAGCCATTCGGTCTATGTGTTTTTTGATGTAATCGGGACCGAAAAAACTTCTGGAAATATCGATCATAGAGCCGCGCCATTCATACTTTGGAACATCGGTGATGGAAACCTGTCTTAGCATAACCGCGTCGGAGATCTTTCCGGTTTCAATTTCCGCAGGGAACATTTGTCTTAAGCTTTGGATCGCGTAGAACATACCGCCTTCGGTTGCTGCTGAAAGACTAACCTTATTATGAGTGATATCAAGTTTATAGCCTTCTGCTCCCAGGTTTTCTTTCAGGTTTTCATCAATAGTTAATGAAAATCCAAGACAATCTTCTCCCTGCATGGGAAAACTTTCGGTATGGGTGTTTTTCAGCAATTGTTGCAGCCAGGCAGCTGAAGTTTTTGCTTCTGAATTATAACAAACCACTGTTCTTTCCGGAAGAGTGAAAGTTCCCTCTTTCCATTCAATTTCTGCCGGCTGTGGAATAATTGCCGTATTTTCTGCAATACTTTCCTGAGCTATGCTGCCAAATGGAAGCCCTAACATCAGAATAAACAAGAAGTGTGATATAGATTTTTTCATAATAATAAGGGTTATTTAATTTTATGTCCTTTAACCGCAAAGAACCAAATATAAAGGTAACAAGGTATTACAATCCAGTAAGCCTGCTGCGGATTAACAAGATCGGCAAGATATCCGTAGAAAAGCGGCAATACAGCTCCACCCGAAAGGGCCATGATGAGGAAAGAAGATCCCATTTTGGTAAATCTGCCCAATCCGTTAAGTGCCAAAGGCCAAATCGCGGGAAATACAAGGGCATTTGCCAAACCTAATAGTGAGATTAATAAAACGGAAGTAAACCCGTCGGTGTAGATAGCTGCTAAACCGAGTACTACTCCAAGAATACCAGATATCTTAAGAGCCTTCTCCTGAGAGATGTATTTTGGAATGGTTACGATCCCGATGAGATAACCAATGATCATTGCGATTAGAGTATAAGTAGTAAAGAACTTAGAGGTTGAAGCTTCAATCCCCTGTTCCAGTCCATAACTAATTACCGTATCTCCTGCGATCACCTCTACCCCTACATACACAAACATGGCGAGGGTTCCCATAAGCAAATGCGGAAATTGAAAAGCACTGGTCTTGCTCTTATTTGTTGCGGCAAGGGTTTCGTCTTCTTCTTCAGCTTCCACTTCAGGAAGGCTGGAGTAATAAATCATTACAGCAAGTGCCAGCAATACAACGGTTATAACAATATATGGCGTGATCACCCTGGAAGAAAGTTCGTCAAGTTCTGCCGCCCTCGCAGCAACATCCATACTTAGTATTCTTTCCTGAACAGCATCGATATCTTTAAGCGCGATAGCCCCCAGAATTATAGGAGCAAGAGCTCCCGCCACTTTATTGGCAATTCCCATTATGCTGATTCGCTTGGCAGCGCTTTCCATCGGACCCAAAATAGTGATATAAGGATTTGCTGCCGTTTGCAGCAAGGCCAGACCCGTACCCTGAATGAACAGACCAAGAAGAAAAATCTCATAAATACGATTGATCGCCGCAGGGATGAACAAAATTGCTCCAAGTGCCATCACTCCAAGCCCAAGCGACATTCCCTTTTTAAAACCCGTATTTTTCAAAACCCAGGCTGAAGGTATTGCCATTACCAGATAAGAGATATAAAAGGCGAATACCACCAGGTAAGACTCAAAATTATTGAGCTCATTGGCGATCTGCAAATAAGGTATCAAAACCGAATTCAACCAGGTAACAAACCCGAAAATAAAGAATAGAGCCCCAATAATAATTATAGACTTTTTGGTATTTGGCTTGCCTGATTTTTCCTGAACTCCCATATTAGATTTTTAATAGTTAGATTCGAATCTTAAAAAATGGATTAACTAGTGTTAATAAAAATGTAACAAAAATCCTCTTTACAAAAAAAAGAAACTTTTTAGAACTTAGGTCAACTTCTCTAAGTTTTTTTAATAATAAAAGATAGATTTCTCAAATTTTTATTTATAGAAAAATTCTTAAAGTTTTTAAGCAATGGTTAAACTTGTTTTTCATCTATATTGGAAACGGCTTAAATAACCTATATTTGTAGCCTTAAATTTCGTTGATATTATTACAATTATCAACAATCAAATTTTTATATGAAGCACATTAGAAACTTCTGCATCATTGCGCATATTGACCATGGAAAGAGCACCCTGGCCGACAGGCTACTGGATTTCACCGGTTCAGTAACTGAACGGGAAAAACAGGAGCAATTGCTGGACAGTATGGACCTGGAACGCGAACGCGGAATTACCATTAAAAGTCACGCTATCCAAATGGATTATGTGCACGAAGGCCAGGAATATATTCTCAATCTTATAGACACTCCCGGTCACGTAGATTTTTCTTATGAAGTTTCACGATCAATAGCCGCTTGTGAAGGAGCGCTTTTAATTGTAGATGCGGCCCAAAGTATTCAGGCGCAAACAATTTCCAATCTTTACCTGGCCCTTGATAACGATCTTGAAATAATCCCCGTACTAAATAAAGTAGATCTTCCCAGTGCCAATCCTGAAGTTGTTACTGATGATATTGTAGAACTTCTTGGATGTAAAAAAAGTGATGTCATTCCGGCTAGTGCAAAAACCGGATTGGGTATTGAAGAAATATTAACCGCAATTATTGAACGTATTCCACCCCCATCAGGGAAACCGGATGCACCTTTAAGAGCGCTGGTTTTTGATTCTGTATATAATCCCTTTAGGGGAGTTGAAACCTATTTCAGGGTTTTTGACGGTTCTATTAAAAAAGGACAGCAAATAAAATTTGTCGCAACTAATAAGAGTTATTTTGCCGATGAAGTAGGGACACTGCGGCTTAAGCAATTTCCGCGTCAGGAAGTAAAAACCGGCGATGTTGGTTATTTGATCACAGGAATTAAGGATGCCCGGGAAGTAAAAGTGGGTGATACCATTACCGATTTCAAAACACCAACTACGGAAGCTGTAGCTGGATTCGAAGATGTAAAACCAATGGTTTTCGCCGGAATTTATCCGGTAGATACCGAAGAATACGAAGATCTAAGATCTTCAATGGAAAAATTACAGCTAAATGATGCCTCGCTCGTTTTTATTCCTGAAAGTTCAGCGGCGCTTGGTTTTGGTTTCAGATGTGGTTTCCTGGGAATGCTTCATCTTGAAATTATTCAGGAAAGATTGGAACGGGAGTTTGATATGACGGTGATCACAACGGTGCCCAACGTTTCCTATCATGCCTATACCCACAAAAATCCTGAAACGATCATTTTAGTAAATAATCCTTCAGATCTTCCTGAACCATCCAGTTTAGCCAGAGTGGAAGAGCCTTATATAAAAGCGAGCATTATCACAAAATCAGATTTTGTTGGGCAGGTTATGTCTCTTTGTATTGAAAAAAGAGGGCAAATTACCAATCAAACCTATCTCACTCCTGAACGGGTAGAACTTTCCTTTGATATGCCTTTAGCGGAAATTGTATTCGATTTTTACGATAGGTTAAAAACGGTTTCAAAAGGATACGCTTCCTTTGATTATTCACCTATTGGAATGCGCACCTCAAAACTTGTTCGGGTAGATGTTTTACTTAACGGAAGTGTTGTGGATGCCTTATCGGCTTTATTACACGTTGATAATGCTTATGATATTGGCAAAAAAATGTGTGAAAAGCTGAAGGAATTAATTCCGAGACAGCAATTCGATATACCAATTCAGGCGGCCATTGGAGCTAAGATCATTGCCCGTGAGACCGTAAAAGCACTTAGAAAGGACGTTACTGCGAAATGTTACGGTGGGGATATTTCCCGTAAGCGTAAACTACTTGAAAAGCAGAAAAAGGGTAAGAAACGTATGCGACAGGTTGGTAACGTAGAAATTCCGCAGGAAGCATTTATGGCGGTTTTAAAGCTTAACGATTAAGTGTTTGAAAAATAAAAAGAGAAAAAAATCCCCTGAAAATTGGGGATTTTTTATTTCAATATATTTTCAGGAATTTAAATGAATAAACCTTATTGCGGATACACAATAATCTTCGTGTTCTCTGCAAAGTATTTTTCCATTTTACGCGGAATATTTTCAATTTGCGATTGATCAATTATAGTTTCCTTTCTTCCCATAACCAGCATAATAATATGCTCAGGTTTAATGTTTTGGGAAATAATAAGGAAATCTTCCCAATTATCGAATTCCTTAAACGTAAACGGAGCCTTCAGGTTTAATTCATCTATTACTTTTTCTATGGCATTCCAGGTAACCACATTAGCATATAAGCTTATTGGAATGCTAAGTTCTTCAGCAATTATAATCAATTTCTTTATCCAGAGTTCAAAACCTTCCAGGGTTTCGGTATGTGGAGGAACGGCAACCACTAAAGCCTCATTAGTGCCCCAGGGTCTTTTCACATCGCATAAGAATACCGTTTTTTTAGTTTGGTCTATTATGCTCTGCATTTTTTCTCCAATAACCACCTCAGAACTGGAGCTGGTGGGCCATCCCATAACAATAATATCTGCAATGAGCTCACGTGATTTTCTTGCAATTCCTTCTGCTACATCCTGATCTATGGTTGCAGTGATATTAACATCGGTTTCTGAAGCAGATGCCTGTTTTATGAAATCTTCAAGCTTATTCCGGGCCTGAGCGATATTGAGTTCTGCCTGTTCATCGTTAGGAACTATCGAAACAATAGAAACGGGATTAAGAGAACTTTTATCCTTAATAAGGGTAGCAAACTCAAGCAACTTATCGAAATTAATAAGATTTGCAAGAGGTAAAAGGATGCTCTCCATCTTATAACTTTCGGTTTGTTTAATTTCCTCAGGATTCAATTCTTTGCCTTCCTTAACAAGCATTACGGCTGCCTTTTCCGTAGCAAATGTGGCAACAATTGAAGTTATTAGAATAAGGATGATAGTTCCATTAAGAATATTGATGTCTATAATATCTGCATTATAACCTACAAGAATTACCGCCAGCGTCGCCGCGGCATGCCCGCTACTAAGTCCGAAAATCACTTTGCGCTGGGCATTTGAATATTTAAAGACCAATTGGGTAAAGAAAGCTGCCAGCCATTTCCCAGCGATAGCCACCACAGAAAGTGTTGCAGCCACTACGATTGCCATATATCCGCTTAAGATGACGCTAACATCAACTAACATACCTACGCTGATAAGAAAAAATGGAATAAACAAAGAATTTCCCATAAATTCTATTCGGTTCATTAAGGCCGAAGAGTGCGGGATCAGGCGGTTTAGCGCAAGCCCGGCAAGGAAGGCACCAATAATATCTTCAACTCCGGCCAGTTCAGCCAGAAATGCAGCAAGAAACACCACGGCCAGCACAAAAATATAATGGGCGTGCTTTTCCTTTTCCATGCGTGTAAAAAACCATTTTGCCAGTTTCGGTACGAGATAAAACATGATTCCCACAAAAATAGTGAGTGAAACAACCAACCTTATCCAGAAATCAGTGGTAAGACCACCTTCCTGAGCATTTCCCATAATTACCGCAAGAATAATAAGCACCGCGGTATCCGTTAATATGGTACCTCCCACCGTAATGGCAATGGCCTCATTTTTTGCAACTCCCATTTTACTTACAATGGGATAAGCTATAAGTGTATGGGTAGCAAACATACTCGCTGTTAAGAAACTCGCATTAAAATCGTAACCCAAAAAATAATAACATACGGGGAAACCAATTGCCAGGGGTAAGAAAAAAGTGAAAAATCCAAAAAGGAAACTCTTATTTCGGTTTACTTTAAACTGGTTCATATCCAGTTCAAGTCCCGCAATAAACATTATATAAAGAAGTCCTATTTTGGAAAAAAGATCTATCGCAGCATTTTGT
>DATISX010000264.1:0-31093 GCA_035468275.1 Salegentibacter sp. | reverse complement strand
CAAACATTAACCAGACCTGGATCGAATTCCATCATTAGCAAGGAGATTACGAAATCCTTTAGTTAATTTTGCCGGCAAGAAAAATCCTTATGAAAGAAAAAATCAGTCTTCTAGTTTTTTTTGTTGCTTTCCAATTCGGTTATACCCAGACTATTCATGAGAATAATACCGATATGCTATTAAAGGAGGGGATTTCTTTATATCAGGAACAGAATTTTGAAAGGGCTTTAGATTACGCGAATAAGGGACTTTCTCTGGCACCAGACTATCATGATATCCGGGTATTGAGAGTTAGAATTTTGCAGGGGCTAAATAATTTAAAAGAGTCCCGGAAGGACCTTTCCTATCTCCTGAATAAAGCACCTGGTTATCATGCAGTAAAGGAGTTGGCTGAAAGGCAGGTTAGGTTAATGGATTTTCAGGAAGGAATGAAATTTTTGGAGCAGCTTATTGGGGTCTACAAAAATGACCATGAACTGGAACTGCTCAGAGCTCAACGATATTTAAATAATGACCAACCCGATGTGGCCAGAAAGCTGGCTCAGGACCTCAGCAGGAAGGATGGATTAACGGGAGATCAAAGATATCAGCTTAATAATATTTTGCGTACAACTGTTAAGAATGAAATAGGTCTATCGTATCAGCTGATAGATTTTAGTAGTGATTACAACAGGCCTAACTGGCAGAATTTCTTTGTGGAATATCAGCATAATATCACAAAGACAACTTTATTAGGCCGGGTAACCCATTCAGACAGAAGTTTAAATGAAGGGCAGCTATTTGAAATTGAAGCCTATCCGGTGGTTAATGATAAATTATATTTCTTCGGAAATGTAGGGTTCAGCTCAGGGGAATTATTTCCTGATTTTAAATCCAGTGCTTCTGTATTCTATAGCTTCGCAAAAGGTTTTGAACTTGAAACCGGTGGTAAAATGTTAAGCTATGATGATAAAAACTATTTCACCGGAATCCTTGGATTAACGCATTATGCAGGAAAATTTTATTTAAACCTAAGATCGGCAGTTGGCCCGGAAAGAGCGCAGCAAATGATCCAGAATTACCAGTTTAATATGAGGTATTACTTTAACGGAAGTGATAACTATCTATTTACCCGGTTAAGCAGAGGAATCTCTCCAGATGAAAGCACCTTATTTGTTCAGGTCCAGGAAAATCCGGGGCTGGAGGCTTATTTTACAGGACTGGGAATTAATTTTCAGTTGAGCCAAAGGCATATTATCCGTTTAGACGGAGGTCTGTTATGGCAGGAAATAACTTCTGAAGAGAAAGGGAATCAGTTTCTTATGGGCGTAGGTTACCGATACAGATTTTAGGAACTGCGAGCAAAACCTTTTCGGGTCATGGTGCCCCAGCCCGATTTAATATTGAAGAGCATTTTATAATAACCCTTCATTGATGCAAATACCAGGATAGGGTGAAAAACAAGCGGCTCCAAATAAGCGGCCATAAGGAGACCTGAGATATGCTTGAAATTATTATATTGATTAAAGCTGTTCACATACATAAAAACCGCCGCGGTGGAAAAGAGACAACCCAGTAAGTAAACAAACAGAAACAGGTTTAACGCCATTTCCCAGTTTAGCCAGCCCATGTACCCCGAAAGCAGAAGGTAAATTATGCCCGCGAATTCTATTAACGGAGCACCAAATTCAAAAATCACCCAATAAGGCAGGAATATCATCCCCATTTTTCCGTATTTCGGATTGCCGATTAAACTCCTGTGCGTTCTTAAAGTTTCCCAGAGCCCTCTTGCCCAACGGTCGCGCTGCTTTATAAATATGTTATAATTATCGGGGGCTTC
Source organism: Salegentibacter sp. (assembly GCA_035468275.1). Lineage (GTDB taxonomy): Bacteria > Bacteroidota > Bacteroidia > Flavobacteriales > Flavobacteriaceae > Salegentibacter. Next base: position 29,274 of record DATISX010000264.1, on the reverse strand, counting down.
TGTCCAGCATAGGGTAAGGGGTAAGTAAATTACTTTATAAGGTTCCTTAAGATTTTCCATATGTCTTCTGAGGCGCACACAGAGTTCAAAATCTTCACCTATAGTATTGGTGTCAAACCCGCCGATTTCCATAAGTCGTTTTCTGGGATACATTCCGAATGCTCCTGAAACCAATAATAGTCCGTTAACCTCGCCCCAGGCCATTCTTCCTAATAAAAAGGCACGAAAATATTCCACCACCTGGATCCTGCCGAGCAAATTTCTGGGTAACCTGAGCTTTTTTAATACCCCATTTTCAATTACTGATCCATTCGCAACTCCAATTCCTCCGCCACAAGCAATTATCTCTTTATCTTCTTCGTCCAGGAAAGGAGTAACCATTTTAATGATGGCAGATTCTTCAATTATACAATCGGCATCGGTACACAGGATAAGTTCCGAGCTAGCTATATTTATTCCGGCATTAACAGCATCAGAACGACCTCCGTTTTCTTTATCTACTACCAATAGGTTATTGTAATGGGATAGCGTGCTTTTATAGATATTTCTTACCCTGGCCGTAGGAATTACCCCCTTCGGAATTTCAGTCTTTTCAGGAATAAGTTTAAAACGCCCGATTAGTTTTTCCAGACTATCGTCGCTACTACCATCGTTGACTACGATGAGATCGTAATAAGGATATTTCAGCAAAAGCAATGAAAGCACATTGTCGATTATGGTAGGGCCTTCATTATAAGCCGGGGCAATTAGGGTAACATGGGGGAGATCTGAGGCACTAATTACATCTTTAGGACGCAAAAAGACATTTCTCCGCTTAGATCTGAAAATCCCCCGGTTAGCAAAAAAAATACCCAGGAAATAAATAGAAATAAGACAGACCCCGTAAATCAGGAAGCTAAAATTGGCCAAATCTTTCCAAAGTTCGATCTTCATTGTATTGTGAATTGGGTGGTTTATTAGAGTTCTACTTTTTCCTCCAGTCTAATTGTGGAGATTACCACCTTCTTTTCGCTTTTCGACAAATATTTCATGATTTGTCTTTGCTGGATCTCTGAAGGAATTTCATGGATAACTTCCAAAAGCTGGTCCTTGATTAGAGATTCTTTTACCCCCAGACTCAATAAACAATAAATTGCTGCCTTTCTTACTTCATAATTCTCATGTTTCAAATTTTTGAAAACAAAGTCGGCTTCTGTGGTTAGATAGAATTTTTTAATAATTCGAATAATCAGCTCTAAGGCATCATGATTTCTAGTGATATAAGCTTTTCTGAGATATTCAACTTCAGGTTCTTTACAAATATCATGGAGTTTTTCCACGATCTTAATTTGTTGCCATAAACTTATTTTTCGGGTTAAGTATGGTAGAAATCTTAAGCTTTCCCATCCCAGAAAACAAACCAGGGCTATTTGTGCTTCCCGGCGTAAGTATACATTTTTATGATCGCGATAAATCGCTATGTCCTTAAAATATTGTTTCTGGTCCATTTCATAGATCTCTCTAATGCCCCGGGCTTTTTGAAACCAGTCTCTCTTCTCTACTTTCGAAATGGATGCCCTGTAAGGGGGGATTTGTTTATATAGTTTTTGAAGTTTAGTATGATTTGTTCCACCCAGGGCTTGCTCCGTCCTAATCATTAATCGAATAAGATACTGAACTGCAGCCGGTCTTGCTTTTGTAATACCCACTTTTCGGAATGCTCGCTGAACATTTATGAAATTGGGGGTTTCATCGGGCAATGGATAAAGGAAGGAACTTATTTGTTGCGCAAATACCTTTTCAATTTGCATTTTCCTTCGGTTGTTATATAGGCGCCACTGAACTGTAATAAAGGTTGACAGGATATTAATCGATAAAAACACCAGGGAAAGCTTTATAAGAAAATAGAGGGTATTGATATCCATAGGGGATTAAATTTGGGCTTCCATCTCATCCAGGTCCACCGGAAATTCATAATAGGCATTAACCTGAGTAAGACGAGAAATACTCCGCTTCATCTTTTCCTGCCCTAAAATGGTCACAATAAATATTTTCTCATATTTCAAAGCTTCCTGAAGTTGGATTACATATTCCATGGGACTTACGCCACGAAAAAGTAGATCAGAAATAATAAACTGAAAGTGAAGTCCTGCATCTTCCGGTTTGATTTTTTCTAAGGAGGAGAGGCTGATGCAGCTATAAGAATTAGCAAGAAACATGCGCTCTATAATGTGGCGCATAATCAGATCTTCTTGTAATATCAGCACATTCCCTTTCACAAGAATTTAAAATTTAGGTGGTAAAAGTATAAAATTTTGTTCATGTTCTTTACTTTTCTATCACTGATGCTCACGGTAAAAATTGTTTCTGGAACCGCCTGTCGGCCTATTTAGTCTGCACCACAAATTCGAGGTCATCTACGAAATCGCCATCTTGCCCGTTATTTATGTTAAAGCTAATTGGATCAATTTCTGTCATGTCCAGCCTATCCAGTTGTGAACTATCTGGTTGGGCTGAATAATTTCCTGATTTTAATCCTAAGAAGCTGAAATAACCATCAGATTCAGACAGAATGCTTTCCACCAACTCTTCTTTTTCATTGAAAATATTAATTTGAATTCCGCCAAGGCCGCCATTTGAGTCATAAACAAATCCAGCGACTTCTCCCAATACCATAACCGGAATATCAATCACCTTCATCTGATTGGGATTTACATAAATATTCATTGATTTTTTGTCCAGAGACCATGCTATACGATCAAATCCGCGTTGATCAAATTGGAAATAATGTGGAATATAAGGTTCTAAGGCTGTGATTATTGTGTTGCCAGAGGCTAATTTTTCCTTCATGCCACCATTAGATGACTGAATCTCCAATCCTCTAACATCGGGCTCCATGGGGTCCCTTTTCCCATTGGCATTAAGATCAAGAAATGGTGAGAATTTTAAACTTCCTCTTCCAATAATAGCTCTATTATCCAGCCTAAGGTAATTCTCTGCCTGGTCATAGAATAAGCTGCCCCCAATGGATTGAGACAGCGAAGTGAATTTATTTGAAATATTGCTGTTAAGAGCTAAACGTGAGAAACCAAATTCAATATTTACGCCCAGATTGAGATTAAATTGGTCATATCTGAAATTCCTGTCATAAGAGGATTGAATATAAACATTCTTAAAGATTTGGCTCCTTAATTCTCCCCTTATAGCGTTCATTCTCCCAAGGGTATGATCGTATTCCAACTGTGGAGAAAAGATTATATTTTTGGGTAGCATTATAGAAGTGGAAAGCCTGCTAAACACTAATGGACTTGTGTATTCATGGAAAAAGGCCGTGTTTAAAAGATTCATTCTTATGCCTAAAATTCTGCCGGATAATAGCCATTCTAAATTTGTAAATGTATTGCTTCTAAGGATATTTTGTCGAAAAATAAGTCGGGAGTTTCCAGTAAAACTCCCAAAGTTGACGGGGAAAGATATGGTTGCAAGGCGTTCTTCGAGGTAATTAAAACGCACTGCCTGTTGTTCCTTCTCATATTGAACATATTTAAGATCCAGCCTTAGATTAGAAGGAGAAATAAAGGTGAAGTTTCCCTTATACCCAACCTCATTTAGGTATTGCCCGGAAAGCATCATGTTGTAAGGCAGACGTATAGAAGTTTCAAGAAATGGGATAAGAGGATCTTTTTCCAGCGAGGAAAGAAACTCTATTCCGGCGCCCAGTGTTACCCGACTGGATAACCCATAGTCAAGCCGCGCCTGAGTGAAAATAGAATGAGATCCATCTTCTACAAATCCGGAGCTTAAAGAATACTCCATTTCTCCGGAAGGGAGAAAATTAAATGGGATATTTATTTCTTTTTCCACTACTTCCTCTTCCCCCCAGGGCCCGTAGTAACGAAGCTGTACTGAGGTGCTTCCATACATTAGGGGAACATTAAAGGTGAAGAAACCACTTGCATCTGCCGTCACATAATCTGTAAGCACATTATTAATATAAAGCTCTACTATCCAATTTGGTTCCGTGTAATCACTGAATTGGTATGTGCTAAAAGATTTTCTAAGATAAGTAGGAGCATTGGTAAGTTTAACCCCTACTACGGGATTAAAAACACTTGCTATAGAATTGCTTCCTATTTTTCCGGCAGTAATTTGTCGAAGAAAATCACTCTCATTATTGACATAACGCCACTGGTAGAACTGATTGCGCACCTGGAATTCCTGGTTTGAATTATAATTAATATTCCCTGTAAACTCTCCTCCTGCCAGGAGACCCCCAAACCCAATATTAAATCGATTATAATACAAGCCATCTGTGCGTTGACTGGAAGAGAGATTCCAATTAAGTGCGCCGACATTTAACAGGGGTCTGTCTCTCGTAATTGTAGTGTCAGCGATAAAATTCCCCTGAATATTCTGAATATTCTCTCTCATTTGTTTTTGCCGGGCAGCTTTAATAGAGGGAAGTTCAAAGTCTATAATTATTGCTGCAGCAAGAAGACGGGCGTTGAATTCGTTGTTAAATCCAAAAATTTCCTCGAAAAGATCTGATTTTAAATAAAGACCGGTTACTTTTTTTATAAGTTCCCTTTCTTGAAGTGGAAAAGTTGTTCCCTGATAAGTGATTTCCTTTTCCTGTTCGTCAATTAAAAAAGTATCATTTTGATTTTTTATAAAACCCTCTACCCGGGAAAAATCATTTGAAGGGATATTACGAATATGTAAGAAGTCAAAGATTCCGGTGACAGAGAAAAACACTTCATTGTTACAAAGTAAGGAGGGAAGCTCAATTTGCCCAAGGTGTTTCACTCCAATAGTTACGGGTACTTCATCACAATCTTCCGCCTGGAAAGCAAATGAAGAAAATGGGCTAAGAAAAAATAAGAAAATAGCAAGAACTGGCTTTATAAAAAAACATTTTATGGTTAGGGACTTGATTCCTAAAAAAATATTTTTGTTTCCTGCACGTCTACTCATTATAGATCATTACTCTTAAGAGAACACTCCCAGTATAAGCACCAGGTGAGATTCCTATTTCTGCATCCATGCTAAGGGTGCCTCCAAGAGCTATATTTTTAGGATTTCCCTGGCTGATAATATGGCTGGTAATACCTTGAGAATTTAAGCGGAGTGTCATTTGTTTACCATCCGCATTTGAAAGGCTTGAGGAAGGAGTTTCTACCTGCACTTCCACGGGAGTGGGACTATCTGTAGAAAGTAAAAAAACCGCGGTTTGATGGGTGGGGTTGAGCAAATGAATGCCTCCCGTTGAGTTCCATGCACCGGAATCTGAAACCATTACTGTACCACCTGTATTTCCAGACATATGAAATTCTCCGAAGTGTAGATCCTGTTCTGTGGAGATTTGAATGTTTTGGGCAGGGGATGTTACAGACATCAAAGTAATAATAGCTATGCAGAAATACTTTATTACACTCACCTTCTATCTGTATTTAATAAAATTAAAGTTGAAGCACAGCTTCAGCATACACATCTTTCTTTGGCCCCTGAGAAGTGTAGGTAACCACTAATTTACCCTGCTCATAATTCACCTCGTCTATTTCTCGAAGTTTCAAACGCGCCTTTCTTAAATTCCCAGGAGTATATACAGCAAACCCCTTAGAATCGCCTACAGAGGTTTTCTTCCCATTGGCAGAGATATGATAAACTTTAATATCCCCATACACCGAGGCATTCCCTTTTCTTTGGAAATCCAGTGAAATAATAGGAATTTCACCATTAAATTTTTCGAAAGCCAGGTTGGTTAGGTTGACTTCAGCTTTGGGCTCACCAATACGTATTATACTCGCTATACTTATCCCGTAAACAGGTTCAATTAGTAGGCTAATCCCCTCAGAGTTTGAAGCCGGTTCGTTTTTATCCAATGCTTTAGGTTTTAATACCGGTTGGAAATAAAGGTGTGACCTGTATTCTCCGGGTTCTAATTCCCCGGTCTTTACCAACTGTACTTTTATTACCTGGGTTTCATTAGGTGCAAGTGTAATGTTACGAGGGTAAAATCTTAAATAAGGGGAGGCGAATAATTGTCCGGGATCAGGTGTTTCTATAATTTCAAATTTCCCATCTTCATTCATCCTGTTTTCAATAAAAGAAATTTTGTAGGTGGTACTATCTTTTCCTTTGTTGTTAAGGTTGACTATCTGAACCCTGTTCTGGGTTCCTTCAAAACTGAGACGTTTTGGATAAATAAGTAAATCTCCCTGGGCATAATTTTGTAAGCTAAGAAGCAGGAAGATACTTAGGATAAAGAAAAATTTTCCTGATTGAAAGTTTGTAGGGAGGAAAATCAAGCTTTTCATATAAAAAAATTTATTAGGTAAAAAATAAAAAAGGTGTCACAGAATCCTGTAACACCTTCTTGAAAAGAAAAATTCTAGTTGTACTGAACTGCAATAACTAAACCTTCATTGCTGGTATAAGTTCCGGAGGCTTGATTGGCTGCAAGTGTGATCATTGCACCTACAGTAACAGTTTGAGCACCTTCTGTAGATAAAGTCCCAGTTGCATCTGGTGCAGTTGCAAACCCACTTACTTCCATTGTTTCTGGTGTAGTCTCACCATTAGATACTAAAAAAGGAGCAGCAGGTGGATTTATTGAATAGGTATAATTAGCTTCCCCAGTTACTGTAAATGTTGCAGCTGTAAAGCCTGCCTCTTGACCGATTAAAAGATTTGGATCCGAGGGAGTTCTGGTTGTTCCATCGGCAGAAATAGTCACCGTTCCACCGGTGGCTGTTCCAACAATGTCACCAAAATTCAAAGCAATCCCTGGTGCAATGGCGATAGGCGTAATTACATTTGCAGAAGTAGCTACGAAAGCCGTTTGTTCCTGCGCAAATGAATTAGACGTAAAAGCAATCATTGCGATTGCGGTAAGTAAAATGATTTTTTTCATGTTAATAGGGTTTTAAATTAAATTAGTTAAATAATTATTAAAATATTAAGTGAATGTATAGCCTTAATTCTTTGAAATACATATATTTTCGATGAAATACACTCTCCGCCTTAAGATTGGTTTATTAGCGTAAGGGATGTACCTAATGAGAAATAAATAATAAGGGAATCACTTAAAAAATGTTTAGTTGAATTGCTTATAAACAGATTAATGGAATCTCTGAACTTTACAACTTAAATTTAGATTATAGTTTTTTTAATCATCAGTCATGCAAACAAAGGAAATAGAACGGGTTTTAACCAGGATCTCCTCAAAGGAATCTCTTTATATCTCAGAGAAGGATTTTAGAATAATTGAGAAGATGGTAGATGAAGGAATAATTAAACCCGATAACAAAGGCTATTCTTTAACCGACTATGGGAAAGTAATAGCAGTAATGGGATATGAAACTCATCAAAAAAAAGAACCCCAGGAGCAAATTATATCCAATTCCCTTTTTCCTAAATCCATTATTATCCTTCTTACCTGGTTGACTGCAGTGATTTCTATTCTGAGCTGTGTCTATTACCTTAGCTCTTAAATTGAGTTTCCTTCTATTACATAGCTGAAAATATAATATTGTCCGGTGAAATGCCTGTTTATAGGTGATCGGGCAAAAAATTGTAGGAAATTTTTTAATTATTTTCTTATTTTAACATCTCTTTATACTATGTTTGACTATTATTTCGAGCCTAAAAAGCTTGTTTTTAGTTTTATGCGGAGGTATTGCTATGAAATCCGTCTCAATATTTAAGAAATTTTTAATAATTTCTGTGGTAGTATTTATCACGGTAATATGCTGGCATTTATATTTTCTGGCTTCAATGAATGCTGAAGTTAAACGGGAATTGGCTTCAGATGAAATTGTTGAAAAAATAAACCTTTTGGTTTTAAATCTTTCAGGCTATAAAAATTACGAAGGGAAATTTGAAGAGCAATGGGATACCCAGGTAGCGCAGATCAATGGCATTCTTAGCCGGCATCCCCAATTGAAAGCCCGGGTTGAAGGGAACTTTGGAGCATTTACTAGGGCCTACGAGAAAGAACTTGGCGCCTTACCTGTTAATGAAGACCTTCCGTCTCAGCTCGAATTTCTGGATTCAAACAAAGAATATATTGAAGAGATACTTTCACAATTACAAATATATTCGCGAGAAACCACTGCAGACCTAAGGAACCTAAGAAGAATCAGCAGCGGGTTACAGGTAATGCTTTTTATCAGCTGTCTTTCTTTATTGGTCTATTATTTTTATTCTTTTCATAGCGGATATGAAGGTTCACGGCTTTTATTGCAGAAGGCTCTGAAAAAAATGCAGACCAATGAGGAGATCAGTTCTTACAGAAAGCAGGTCGGAAACAAAATTGAAGGGGAGCTAGGAAACCAGATCAATGAACTGATTACCGGCTTACATTATAAATTAGAGGAAAAAGATAAAAAATTAGAGGAAAATAAGGATTTCATATCATTTCTTGTAAAGCACCTGCCAATAGGTCTGGCCGTTAGTTCCCTTAATGGTAAAGAGGTTAGAATGGCCAATAAGGAATATTCAGAAATTTATGCTTGTGAATTAGGGAACTTAGATGAGGTAGGTCCCGGTTTCAATGCATTTAAGGATAAGAAAATTCCTTCCACCGGTCTAATAGCGGAAAGAGAGTCGCTTCAACCTAATATTCCTGGAAAGTATAAGAAACAGATGGTCCGTGATAAAAAGGGAACTTCTAAGAGTGTTGCTGTTAAAAGGATTCCGGTTCCGGGGCAGGATCTTTTAATCTCCATAGTTGAAAATAATACTGAGCTCCTGGAGAAAGAAAAAGCCCTGGAGGCAAGTAAGAGATTTTCAGAAATAATATTTGAAAATGATTTGGTTGGGCTTTCGCTCCTGGACGATGATGGGTGTTTTCTTAAGGTCAATAAGACGTTTTGTGAAATTTATGGCTATACGGAAGATGAGTTGTTAGGACAACATTTTTCTATGCTCCTTCCCGGAGAAAAAAAGGAATATTTTACAAGAACTTTTAATAAGCATAGCAGCAATGGTTCTGCCAAAGAGTCATTGAGGAAGGAATTTAAGGTCGTTAGAAAAAATGGAGAAATCAGAGATGTACTCTCAAACTCAGAGCCATTTGTTTCGGATGAGTTAAAAGGGAGAATCTATTCCGTCATTGATATCACCGAAACGAAGACCGAAAAGAGCAAAATGATGGCGGCAATTGAAGGAGGAAATTTAGGTACGTGGAATATTAATCTTGAGACCGGGCATAATGAGGTGAATGACCAATGGGCAGCAATGTTAGGTTATAAAAAAGCTGAAATCCCTTCTTCCAGTGATTTTTTCGAAAGCCTAATCCATCCAGAAGATCTGCCAGCATTTAAGCGTTCTATTGAATCTATATTACAGGGGGAGCAAACTTCCTTTTACCATGAATTAAAACTTAGGTGCAAAAACGGCGAATATAAATGGGTGCTGGATTCGGGCAAGGTTATTAAACGAAACGCCAAAGGCCGGCCCATTCTTATGGCTGGCAGCCATGTGGATATCGATAAAGTAAAGAAGAAAGAATTAGAGCTCGTAAAAAGCGGGGATCGCTTAAGGCGCGCCCAGGAAATGGGAATGGTTGGGGACTGGGAGCTTGAGTTAGCTGCGGGATGTTTTTCCTGTTCCGCAATGGTTTTTCGGATATTCGGACGTAGAAAGAGCGATTCTCCTCTGGAGCTGGAAGAATTGATCGGGCAATTTCATCATAATTCAGCTTCGAAATTCAAAGGCGCTATCGAAGAGCTTACCAGGGATAAGAGCAGTATATCTATGGAAGGGGATATTTTCATTCCCGACGGAAAAATAAAACATATAAGAATCATCGCCGTGCCTATTTTAGGTCCAGACAGGGAGGTATCCAGAGTTATGGGGATCTTTCAGGATGTGACCTTTATAAAAATAGCACAGGCCAGGTTGGAAACCACCAATACGCGTCTTCAGCTTCTATCAGATAATATTCCCGGCGGCCTGATACAATTTCGGGTAAACGGTAATTTACCTCCTCAGGTGCTTTACCTTTCCAAAGGTGCCGAAAAAATATGGAATCTTTCACGGGAAGAAGCCTTCCGTGGGAACGGGGAGCATCTTTTTAAGAACATACATCCAAAGGACCATAATTATATAAAAAGGTCACTTCAGCTAGCCTCAAAAAGACTGGAGAGCGTGAGTATCATCTGGAGAACCCTTTCTGAAGATGGGGAAATTACGTGGCATCACGGCACTGGAATTCCTACTAAAAACCAGGACACTACCATTACCTGGAATGCTCTGGTGCTTGATGTCACTGAAAAGAAAATTGCCGAAAATAAGTTAACAGAACAGGAGGAGTATATGCAGGTATTAACCCGTCATGCTTCCGATGCCATTATTGCCTGTGATATAAACGGCAAAGTTAAATTTGTCAATCAAACCCTTAAGGAATGGGTGGGACCACTGGATCCAGAGGTGAAACCTAAAGACTGGGGACGGGCTTATCAGCTCTATTCAATTGAGGGTGACAGGTATTTAAAAGCTTCAGAATTTAGTCTTTTTAGAGCATTAGAAACCGGCAAGGTTTACAAGCAGGAGTTTTTAATCAAGAAGCCGGGAGAATCGGTAAGATATGTACAATCCAATGGTTCGGCATTAAAAGATGCTTCAGGAAATCGATTGGGGGCCATGGTGGTACTTCGGGATATAACTCAAAAAGTTCAGCACGAAATTGAGGTTTCCAATGCCATTATTTTAGCCAGGGAAAAAGAGCGAGCCCGAATCGCTTCAGAAATTCACGACGGCATTACGCAGTCTCTTAGTGTGGTTGCGATGAATATGAAAAATCTGCGCTATGATTATATCGAACTGGACTCCAGTGAAAGTTATACCAGGGCCTTGAATTATCTTAATAATGTAATTGACCAATCCAGAAACCTGGCGCATACGATAATGCCTAATTCCATAAAGGACTTTGGATTGATAGAAGCAGTAAGGGAGTTGGTAGAACAATCTTCCTCGGGCAGTAAAAAAGAAATTAGCTTTGAGTATACAGAATACCTGAGATTGGATGCCGGTAAAGAATTACATATTTTCAGGGTGATACAGGAGGGACTGGGGAATGCCCTTAAACATTCGGAGGGAAAACATATTCATATACGTTTATTTTTTGAGAAGGATTATGTGAAAGGGAGTCTCCAGGATGACGGGAAGGGATTTGATGTAAAGAAAAGTTACCATAAGCAAGGAATCGGACTGATTTCAATGAGGGACCGGGTAAAAAAGATGAATGGACAATTCAGAATTTTTTCCGGGAAAGGCACTGTGATCTGGTTTAAAGTTCCTGTTAAATATAAAACAAAAGCAAATGAAGAAACCAGTACGCATTTTTATAGTAGATGACCATCAACTGGTTAGAGAAGGACTGATCTCTATTGTAAATAGTTATCAGAGCGGTCTGGAGTTAGTTGGGGCGGCCGGGAATGGAGTGGAAGCGCTAAACGTGATTCAGAAGATGGACCCCAAACCTGAAGTGGTACTTATGGATATCAATATGCCTCATATGAACGGGATGGATTGTACCCGGGAAATAAAAAAGTTTTTCCCAGAGGTAAGGATTATTGCCTTAACCATGCATAATCAAAGCCTTCATATCAAACAGATGCTGAAAGAAGGGGTTCATGGGTATGTTTTAAAAGATTGTGATAAAGAGGAATTAAAAGAGGCCATCCTGGAGGTAGCCGGAGGCAATACTTTTTTTAGCCGCGGAGTTGCAAATAAAGTGATGATGGAATTCAGCCAGCTGAAACGAGAAATGAACAGCATGGATGTTTCTTCGGTAAGTCCCAGGGAAAAGGAAGTTTTAAGTCATATTCTTAAGGATAAATCCAATAAGGAAATAGCTGATGAACTTTTTATAAGTATTCGTACCGTGGAAACTCACAAGCAAAACCTTATCAGTAAAACAGGGGCAAAATCTATTGCCGGACTGGTGATCTTTGCACTTAAAAATAATCTTTTAGAAGATTTTTCAAGCTAAAGACCATCTCGAAGTATGCTTAAGGATTAATTAAGTGATTTACGTAATGCCGGTAAGCTCGTCTTTGTATTTTTGCAAAAATTTAGTGGGTCCAACATTTTCAGTTTACAAATCTGATCCTGAGAACTGAAAAAATATAAAACAGGACAAAGCAATTTTTTAGGCATTGTCGATACAATTGGCGGAAAGCATTTTAAAGAAAGAGGCTATGTAAAGCCTTAGTTTGTCAGGAAAACAAATTATTCTAATTTAAATTGTTGTGTAGAAAGAATGAATGATGAAAAGTTGAGGGAGCAACCGGTAGAAAAGAGTCTTGAAATTTTTACGCTCTTAAGTCATGAGATAAGAACCCCTCTAAACGCCATTATTGGAATTTCAGATCTTTTGCAAAAGGAAGGCTCAGAATCCTATAAGGAGGAATACTACAAAGTACTTCAAAGCACTTCAGAAAACCTTTTGGAGCTGGTAAATAACATTCTCGATTTTAGCAAATTGAATTCGGGAAGGCTTGAGGTATCTTATAAGCCTTTTGATCTTAGAAAAAAACTGAAGCATTGTCTTTATTCCCAAAAACAAACGGCGAAAGCAAAAGGTTTAAGTTTTAATATAGAATTTGACCCAAAAATTCCTGAAAATCTTAATGGAGACCAGGTAAAAGCTTGTCAAATCTTTATCAATTTACTGTCCAATTCGATAAAATTCACCGAAGAAGGAGAGGTAGGAATTCGGTTAAGACTTCAGAAAGAGGATGATAATTCTCTGGAAGTTATGTGTGAAGTGAGTGATACAGGAATTGGGATACCTTCTAACCAGGTAGACCGGGTATTTGACCCTTTTCACCAGGGAGAGGAAGATATTAATATTACTTACGCCGGGACCGGCTTAGGACTGAGTATTACCCAAAAGCTTATTTATATGTTGGGTGGAAAACTTTGGGTAGAGAGCAAGGTGGGTACCGGAACCTGTTTCAGGTTCACCCTGCCTTTTGGAAAAACCTCTGCAACTTCAGAGACCCAAAACCTTCCACAAAGAGATGTATCCAGGTTAAAAGGAAAAAAGGTTCTTGTAGTAGAGGATAATAAGATCAATATACTGGTGGTTACAAAGCTTCTTGAACTATGGCAAATGGAATGGGAAACCGCGGAAAATGGTATTGAAGCCCTGGAGATGATAATGAATTCAGATTATGATATCGTTCTAATGGATATTCATATGCCAAAAATGGATGGCATTGAGACTATAGAAAAAATCCGTAACCTATCCGGGGATAGATTTAAGAAATTACCTGTTATTGCACTAACAGCGGTTACTGAAGTTTCTGAAGAAGGAGCGCTTTCCAATTCGTACTTTAATGATTATCTCATAAAGCCATTTGAATCGGAAAAGCTCCGGGAATTATTATCTATTCATTGCAAATAATAATAGTTTCATGATGTCCTTAAGAAAAAAATATCAATTAGTGGTAATTAATAATTTCTTAAATTCCCTTTTTATTTTTTAAGGGATTCTGAATTTAATTGAAGTTATTCTGCATTTTATTGTTTTGAAACCTTAAAATACACAATGAATAAATAATGGGTGTTTTCAACGTTTTTCAAAAATTATTATCCTCTCCCGGCCCATCTCATTTAAAATCTGATTTTTTTAAAAGCTTACCCCTCGCAGGGGTATTATTGGAAGTGACGGGAGATAAATTTATTATCGTCAATGCTTCCGATGCCCATTGTAAACTCACGGCTACCCCTCGTGAATTCCTCATAGGTAAGCAGGTGACCGAGGCTTTTCCAAGTAATTCAGTTGATACCTGGAAGCGTTTAGAAGCTTCTTTTAAAAAGGTTATTAATTCAGGAGAACCCGATTTAATGGAAATTCAAAGATATGACCTTGTCGACCCTCATTCCGGAGAAATGCAGGAGAGATACTGGCAGATCCAGAATTTTGCAGCCCGGGAGTCTGGAGCTAAAGAGAGGGTCTATATTTGGCATTTTGCGGTTGATAAAACGGCAGAAATCCTGCTAAATCGACGAAAGAAGGAGCTGGAAACCGAACAAACTCAAAGGACCGAACAAAACCGGTTCTTTATTGAGGAAAATACCGATGGTTTGTATTCTCTGGATCCTAAGGGGAATTTTTTAAGTATCAATGAAGGCTTACTGAAAATAACCGAAACCCAGGAAGAGGAGTTATTACAAATGGATTTCCTTCCATTTTGTGCGAACCACGATCGGGAAAGGATCCTTGAATATTTTAAGAAGGCTGTGGCCGGCGAACCTCAAAAATTCGAAGGGGATTTTGTATCTGCTTCAGGAAGAGAAATGGTATTAAGTATTGACTTGCTCCCAATGAGAATGGACGGGCAGATCCTGGGTGCCTACGGTATCGCGAAGGATATTACCAGTTTGCGAACCTCAGAAAGGGATCTCAGCCGGAAGAAAGAGTTTCTTGACCTGTATTCCAGGATCATAGACTTACTGGTTGCCTACGGAGTAGAGTCTACTAATCTTGAATATATTTTTGGAGAAATAGGTCAAACTTTAGATGCAGACCTAATTTATTATTTAGGGAAATCCCTGGAAGATCATAATGGGAAACCCATTATTTCGGAAATTATCCAGTGGAGAAAAGCGTCTGTTATAACTCAACCTGCTCCTTTAAATCTTAATTGGTTCGATAAGCTCAAAAATATATTTGGGCCTTTTCAATATGATGCTCCTCAAATGTTTGAACCACACAACTGCCAAACCGGGGAACAAAAGAAACTACTTGAAGAAAAAGGGATTGCATCCTTAATTATTCTCCCTGTATTTATACACAATGAATTATTAGGACTTGTAGGTATTGAAAACCGGCTTAAGAAAAGGATTTGGCAACCGGAAGAAAAGGAATTTCTTAGGAGTATTTCAAAAAGTGTGGTAAGCTTTGTTGAAAAAAAGAAATCAGATCTCGAGATTGGAAGAAAGGAAGAGGAATTAATAAGAACAGAAAACAAATTCGAATTCCTGGTTCAGGAGGGTTCAGATCTTATAGGAATACTTGAAGCAGATGGCACCTATAAATTTGTGAGTGCTTCTTCCTCAAGAGTTTTAGGGATTGCTCCCAAAGAATTTATAGGAAGGAATGCCTTTGATTTTATACACCCTGAAGATAAGGATTTTGTATTTGCCCAATTCTCTTCGATTAGCTCCCAAAAACAAATTCATATTCTTCCATTTCGTTTTCTGGATGCGAAGGGTCAATGGCGCTGGGTAGAGACTACTGCAACAAACCTGCTGGAGGTACCACAAATAGAAGGCATAATTACTAATTCCCGGGATGTTACAAAGGAGGTAGAACGAACCCGGGAGGTTAAGGAATTGAACGAGCGATACCGACTTGCAGCCGAAGCTACCCATGATTTACTGTATGACTGGAATCTAATCACTGATGAAGCCATAAGATATATTGAGGGAAAAGAATCGATGTTTGGGTATTCCCTTGAAAAGATGAAGGAAAAGAACTTCTGGAAGGACCAGGTACATCCGGAAGATCGCGCTACCTGGGCTAAGGATCTAAAGGCAGCCTTAGATAACCCCAATGCTAACAAAATGAATACGCAGTACCGGTTCCAGCGCAAGAATGGGAGCTATGCCAATATTATTGACCGGGGACACATTATCAGGGATGTGAACGGGAAAGCCATACGGCTAATTGGCGCGACCAGTGATATATCGGAAATAATTTCCAGTAAGGATGCCGTTAAACTGGCCAACATACGCTTCAACTATGCGATGAAAGCCACCCGGGAGATGATCTGGGACTGGAATATTAAAGATGATATAATTCTAAGAGGTAAAGCCTTTAAGAATATTTATGGATATACTGAAGATAAATCGTCGGTAGATAATTTTTTGTTTAATAAGGTTGTCCCGAAAGAAAGAGCCAGGGTTAAGAAGTCTTTATTGGATGCCGTTGAGGATCCTAAGGTCACGAAATGGAAGGAAGAATTCCGTATTCAGAAATTAAACGGCGAGAAAGCTTATGTGATAGACCGGGGATTTATTATCAGGGATGCTGATGGTAAGGCCACCAGGATGGTTGGAGCTACTTTAGATGTTTCAGAATCCAGAAGGATGCTTAAGGAAATCAGGAAGCAAAATAAAATATTAAGAGAAATAGCCTGGGAGCAGGCACATGTAGTACGTGGTCCCCTTACCAGGTTAAAAGGACTTGTGGATTTAGTGAAGTTGGAGGTCTATGATGAATGGAGCCATGACGAGCTTATAGACCTTATCAATGATGCGGCAGATGAGTTGGATGAGGTTGTTATCAAGATCATACGCAAAACCGAAGAAATATAATTTTAACTGAGAAAAATGAAAATTCTTATTATTGAAGATGATGCCGTGGTTGCCATAATGCAAAAGATGTGGATCGCGAAAACCTGTAATTGTAAGGCAGAAGTTTTCTCCAACGGCTTAGATGCCGTAAATTATCTGGATAGGCAGGTCAAAGAAGGCATAAAGGAAAGTTATCTTATTCTTTTAGATCTGAATATGCCGGTAATGGATGGCTGGGAATTCCTGGAAGTTTTAGAGGAAAAAGATTATCCAGGCCAGATATCAGTTGTAGTAGTTACCTCCTCCAAGTTCCGGGAAGATTATGAAAGGGCTATTAAGTCGACACTGGTGATTGATTTCCTGAATAAACCAATAGGACCTGATTCCCTTCAGAAATTCATCCAGGAAGGCCAACTACACTTAAGTCCTGATAAGGTGAAATAGGAGCCTTCCTATACCTGCAGGTCAGAATTTCAGAAAATTTATAGCTCTATTTCTTTTTTATAGGTTCTGGTATATTCTTTATGTATTGTGCACCTCGATGTTTACTTTTGGAAAATCTTTAATATTGCTGATGTCTTCTTCCGCAACTTTCGATAACTCATTTGAAAGACTTGAAAAAGAAATGCCACTGGAAGGCCCTTCCTCGAAAAAGGTGTTTGACCCTGACCGGGTTTCCTAACCTCCGAAAACCTTTGAGTAATTTAATATTATCTGATGCTAATCATTTTTTAAAGCTGACTTAGCATGTAATTTTGTGTTATCAATAGCAGGAAAAAATGATGACCACCACGCCACTTACCGACCTTGAAATTGCCCAGAAAATAGAATTAAAACCTATTGCTGAAATTGCCCGAAAATTAGGGCTTGATTCTGAAGAAATTGAAATGTACGGAAAGTATAAAGCCAAGCTTCCGCTTTCCAAAATTGATAAGGAAAAGGTGAAAAACAGCAACCTGATCCTGGTTTCAGCGATTTCCCCAACGCCGGCAGGTGAAGGTAAAACAACAGTTTCTATAGGACTTTCAGAAGCCCTGAACCGGCTTGGGAAGAAGACCACAGTGGTTTTGCGTGAACCATCATTAGGCCCGGTCTTTGGGATCAAAGGAGGCGCTACAGGAGGAGGTTTTTCTCAGGTGCTCCCTATGGAAGATATCAATCTTCATTTTACAGGGGATTTTTCGGCAATTGAAAAGGCACACAACCTTCTTGCTGCTTTGGTGGACAACAATATTCAATCAAAAACAAATAATCTGGATATTGATCCCCGCACTGTTTCTCTTAAAAGGGTGATGGACGTTAATGATCGTTCGTTGCGCAATATCGTCATCGGTCTAGGAGGCACAGGTTCGGGAATTCCACGGGAAAGTGGTTTTGATATTACTGCAGCTTCAGAGATTATGGCGATCATGTGCCTGGCAGAAAACCTGGACGATCTAAAAGGACGTTTAGGAAATATATTTATTGGTTATACCTTCAGAAAAAAACCAATTTATGCACGAGATCTTAATGCGGAAGGTGCTATGGCCACTTTGCTTAGGGATGCGCTTAAGCCTAATCTGGTGCAAACCATTGAAGGAAATCCAGCAATTATTCACTTAGGGCCTTTTGCAAATATCGCGCAGGGAACCAACTCAGTAATCGCTACCCGAATGGGGATGAGTCTTTCAGATTATACTGTGACTGAAGCTGGTTTTGGCTTTGATCTTGGTGCAGAAAAATTCCTTGATATTAAATGTCAGAGTGCCGGGCTAGCTCCAAAGGTAGTCGTAATAACCACCACAATAAGGGCCCTCAAATATCATGGGGGAGCAGATTTAAAAACGCTTACTATCCCAAATGTTGATGCTTTAATAAATGGGCTTCCCAACCTTGAAAAACATCTGGAAAACGCAAAATTATATAATATCACTCCGGTTATTGCCATAAATAAATTCTACAGCGACAGCGATGAGGAGATACAGGTGATTTTTGATCTTGCCAGAAAACTAAATATAAAAGTGGCCCTTTCTGATGGCTGGGCCAAAGGAGGAGAAGGAGCTCTTGACCTCGCTGCGAAAGTGGTAGAAGCCATTGAGGAAAATAAATCTGAATTTAAACCCCTTTACCGATGGGAGCAGGATGTGGTGACCAAAATCGAAACTGTTGCTAAAAAGATATATGGTGCAGAAAAAGTAGAGTTTTCTCCGAAAGCCAGAAAAGATCTTAAAACTATTTTAGATTTGGGGCTTGAAGAGTTGCCGGTTTGTATTGCCAAGACCCAGAAATCTTTGTCCGATGATCCTTCGCTTTTAGGAAGACCAACAGGATTCACTCTTAATGTAAGAGATATTGAAATAGCTGCCGGTGCCGGATTTCTTATCCCTATAACCGGAGATATGATGCGGATGCCGGGATTGCCGGCGCATCCTGCTTCAGAAAATATAACGGTAGATTTGGAAGGAAATATTTCGGGGCTGGTTTAAGAGCAAGATCTGTTGTTTCCAAATAAAGTAGAACCTTCCGGAAATTCCGGAAGATTTTAGTTTTAGGAAATGAATGAAAAGTGACCACCTGCAAAACACTATTTTTATTTCTATCTTAGGGTAACTGTTTCTTCAAACACACACTTATGGCCGAGCTTAAGACCCAACAGAATGATGGCGATGTGCATGAATTCATCAATTCCTTTGCGAATTCTGAACAGAAGAGGAAAGACAGCTTTGAAATACTGAAACTTATGCAGGAGGTTTCCGGCTATGAACCAAAAATGTGGGGATCAAGTATCATCGGATTTGGGAAATATCATTATAAATCGGAAAGAAGTACCCAGGAAGGGGACTGGTTCCTGGTTGGTCTCTCGCCGCGTAAAGCGGCTATTTCACTGTATGTTTATAGCGGCCGCTCCGGGCAGGATAATTTGCTTAAGAAACTGGGGAAATTTAAAATGGGCAAGTCGTGTATCTACGTGAATAAATTATCCGACATCAACACGGAAGTTCTTAAAACAATTATGAAGTCGACGATAGACTTCCTTCAGAAAAAACACGGTAATATTTAATTTGGTATTAAAAAAAAAGTAAGGTCTGGAGAAACCCGGACCTTACTTTTAAAAAGGATGAAAAATCAGGTAATTTATTCCGTCGCTGAGAAAGTCTCCCAACTTTGAGTCAAACCCTGTTTCCCAAAATTTTTTGAAAGCTATGAGCCGATTTCAAGATCTGGAATAGGCTTCATTTTTCCATTTTCAGATTTGCCTAAAACAATTACTTCTTTACTTTCTTTATATTCTTCAATAGCGAGGAGCAATTGCTCTTTGGTATCCCTTCGAATTTTGATACCGCTTCTTTGGTTCTTATTCCGGACTTCAATATAATATCCATCTCTCAGATCTTTGGCTTTTGTGGAAGGTCTTCCCATAATTAATGTTTAAAAATATAATAGTGATTCAATCTTAATAAATATTCTCCTTGATGGCCTAAAATAACTATAACTAGGCAAATTAAAAGGGAATACTATAATAATCCTTGAAATATATCAATTATTTTGCCTCTTTCAGGAATTGTCTTAAAATATATTGCAGGATTCCGCCATTGGTATAATAAGCAACTTCTATATCAGAATCCAACCTGGATTTAGCTTCAAATTCTACTTTTTCACCGTTTTCTTTTTCTGCTGAAACTTTTATGATCTTACCGGGATAAAAATCTTTTGAAATTCCTGAAAAGCTGAATTTCTCATCGCCTTTAATTCCCAGGCTTTCAGCAGTTTCTCCGTTCATAAACTCAAGGGGCAATACCCCCATTTGCATTAAATTACTGCGGTGTATACGCTCAAAACTTTCTGCCAGAACGACTTTTATACCGAGTAAATTTGTTCCTTTTGCCGCCCAGTCACGGGACGATCCGCTGCCGTATTCCTTTCCTGCAATAACTATAAGCGGCGTATTATCTTCTGCATATTTCATAGCTGCATCATAAACCGTCATCGTCTCATTGTTGGGGAAATAGGTGGAATATCCACCTTCCTTATCGGTAATTTTGTTCTTGATCCTTACATTGGCGAAAGTACCGCGCATCATCACCTCGTGATTTCCGCGGCGGGAACCGTAGGAGTTAAAGTCTTTCAGCTCCACTCCCTTACTTTTCAAATATTTTCCTGCTGCCGAAGTTTCACCAAATGCACCTGCCGGCGAAATATGATCTGTAGTCACAGAGTCGCCCAATAGCAGAAGTATCCGGGCATCTTTAATATCTTCAGGAATTTCCGGAGTTTCAGAAAGACCTTTAAAGAAAGGAACTTCCTTTATATAAGTAGAATTATCTTCCCAGATATATTGGTTTCCTTCCGCAGTAGCAAGATTTTTCCATTGTTCTTCTCCGTCAAAGATCACATCATAGACCTGCTTAAAATCTTCGACCTTCATACTTTCTTTTATAGTCTGATTAATCTCCTCCTGTGTTGGCCAAATGTCTTTAAGGTACACCGGAAGTCCGTTAGGATCATATCCAAGGGGATCATTAATTAGATCGATATCAACACGCCCCACAAGGGCATAAGCCACAACGAGCATTGGTGACATTAAAAAGTTCATTTTTACCTGGGGATGTACCCTGGCTTCAAAATTTCTGTTTCCTGATAATACCGAAGCTACAACGAGTTCATTTTCGTCTACCGCATCGGCAATATGCTTGGGAAGCGGACCGCTATTTCCTATACAGGAAGTGCAGCCATATCCTACCGTATGGAATCGTAAGGCATCAAGATCTTCCGATAAACCTGAACGATTGAGATAAGTGGTAACCACTTTAGAACCCGGTGCCAGACTGGTCTTGACCCAGGATTTTGTGCGCAGACCTCTTGATAAGGCTTTTCTGGCTACCAGGCCTGCACCTACCATTACTGCTGGATTTGAAGTGTTGGTGCAACTTGTAATGGCGGCTATAACGATATTCCCATCACTTAAATGGTACTCGGCATTTTTATGTTTGATCTTAACCGACCGCAAATGCTTCTCATCTTCTACAATAACATCCGGAGAGCTTTTTTCTTCATTCTCTGTAAACTGGGTTTGGGAACCACCTTCAGCCAGCCAGCGATTTTCCTGCCTGTCTTCAAGAGGAATATAATGTCTTTCAAACTCCTCCTTCAACAATTCCTGAAATTTGTTTGCCAGATCCTCTACAAAAATTTTATCCTGTGGCCGTTTAGGACCCGATACTGTAGGTCTAAGGCTGCCAAGATCAAGTTCAGCTATTTCTGAATATTCTATATTTTCATTTCCTGTACGCCATAATAGATTATCCTCACAATATTTTTTCACCAATTCAATTTGCTCCGCAGAACGATTGGTCTTCTTCATATACTCAAGGGTCTGGTCGTCTATTGGGAAGTAGGTAACCGTACATCCGAATTCCGGAGACATATTAGAAATAGTTGCCCTGTCAGTTACCGTAAGCTGATCCAGGCCATCTCCAAAGACTTCCACAAATTTTCCAACTACGCCTAAATCCCGTAATAACCGGGTAATGGTAAGGACCATATCGGTAGCCGTGCAACCCTCCGGGATTTTACCGGTGAGTTTCAAGCCCACCACCTGAGGGCAGGTAAAATATACCGGTTGGCCGAGCATTGCTGCTTCTGCTTCAATTCCCCCAACACCCCAGCCTAAAACCCCAATTCCGTTTACCATAGGAGTGTGGGAATCTAATCCCACTAGACTGTCGGGAAAAGCCCAGCCGTCTCGCTCTATCACTCCCTGGGCCAGGTATTCCAGGTTTACCTGGTGGCAAATTCCCATTCCGGGAGGAACCACTGTAAAATTATCCATTCCTTTTTGTCCCCATTTCAGCAATTTATAGCGCTCGCTATTTCGTTCATATTCGCGCTCTACATTTTTACCTTCAGAATAATTCGTTCCGAAGAAATCGACCTGTACCGAATGGTCAATTACAAGATCAACAGGAATCATCGGATTTATCTTTGTGCCATCCCCTCCTTTTCTAATCACTTCAGAGCGTAAAGAAGCAATATCCACAACCGAAGGAACTCCCGTAAAATCCTGCATAAGCACTCTGGCGGGTTTAAAAGGGATTTCTTTATCGGTTCCCGAAGCATCCCAGTTTTTAAGCGTTTCCAGATGCTCATCGGTGATAGCAAAACCATCGTGGTTGCGAAGCGCATTTTCCAGTAAGATGCGTATGGAGAAAGGCAACCTGCCTATGTTCACACCTTCATCTTCCAATTTTCTAAGGGAGGCAATTTTATAGTCCATAATTGATAATTTTTGTTGAAAGAGCTATTGTAAGCCTTATTTCTTGTTTCCTTAACTTCTGCTCCGTTGTGCTTCTTTTCAGAGCATCTGCATTTCTGCTGAATAATTGAGCAAAGCTCCATTTACAAAACAAACATCATAAAAGATAAGCATATCCTTTTTAAATTGTACCAATATTTGGAAAGAAATATAAATAAAGCCCAGGGAAATTTAACTTCTCATTTCCTGATCCAGAATTATCATATTAATTAAGTTTTCCGTAAAGGATAAGGTTATCCTTTATGGTCTTTATGTTGTGTCTTTACTCTAAGAAATTTAAATTTTAGTGTCCCGGGAATTCCTGATGATTATGTACTTGGGGAGTGGCAAATTTCAACCCTTTGATTTCAATATTCGGCTTTTTCCCATTAAAGCCTCGGCTGCCAACTGAAGATATGAGCTCTAGTTTCAGGAAACTGCTCAAAGTATAAATAAGCCCCCAATAAAACAAATAGCCCTTTGGAACTTACCTGTAGATTTTTTGTGTGCAGCCAAAAATATCAACCTTAACCCAATGGCAAACCAATAGACCCCAAATTAAACAGAATATCCCGGGTTTTTCCGGGACAAGCTGATTTTTAAAGTTGATTTTTTTAGAAATTTAGGCGGCGGGTGATTTTGGGCGCAGTGTATTGAGGAAATGCTGCAGAAATCCCGGTCTTTTTCCTGACCTCTTATACACCAGGATATTCTCATCTCCATAATAAGAACCAAATCTTGCGGCCGCACTGTCGAGGGCCATTGCCTGACAGCTACAGGTCCAGTCATTTTTCCAGGAAGCATTCATTGTGTCATCGCAATTTGCACAGCGATAGATAAATTCATCATTCATGCTCCACCCGTTTGAACCCGTGCAGGAAGGCCCTCTTCCAAGATATTTTAAATCCGGCAGGTCGATTTCAAATTTCAGGTCTATAGGTTTCATCTTTATATTGATTTTTTTCTCCTTATAACTTTGAACATTCCCGGTTAACATCCAAAACCCTGAAATGCCTGTAATTGAAATGTTTTTTATGTTCTTTCAGAAGCCAGCTCTTTTCGCTGAATGAAAATATTTTTTAATAATGGAATGGAAAGTGGTTTCACCAGAAATTCCTTTACCGAGGTATATTTCCGCGCTTTTTGTCTGTCTATATTCGAAACAGAGGAAGTTAAAATGAACACAGAAAGCTTATTATCATCAAGTTCTTCTAAGTAATTCAGAAAATCCCAGCCGTTGAAATTGGGCATATTCAAATCTAAAAAAATGCGTAAGCTGTCAGGAGAATTTGATCTTATATACCGTAAAATATAGTCAAGGGCTTCATCGGCTTTCAGATAGCTGATAATTTCAAGCTCCGGATCGTCTGTGGCAATAGAGATAAATTTTTCATTAATAAGGTGTGACACCGGATCATCATCGATTAATAAAACTTTCATATAGGGTAGGGTTTAAATAAATAAGCTTCTTGCATAGATTTTAAATCATCCATTTTAGAAGCCTGGGGTTTCGTTTATCAAACCTGATTAACTTAATGTTAAAGTAATCAAAATTTTTGAAAGTCCTAAAAGTATATTGAAAAGTTTAAAATGTATCTATAGTGAAAGCCGCAAAGCGGAAATCTTCAGTTTAGGTTTTTTTATTCCTGTCTTTTTTATAGTCCTTGAGGCTTTTTCCAAATTCTTTGTCTTTTTTTCGTTTCTCTGCGATGCTGGCTTCAAAATGAGCATTCTCTCTTTGCATTTTTTGGTAATTTTCGTAAGAGCCCTTGTCTATTTCTCCATTTTCAACGGCTTCAAGTACTGCACAACCAATCTCCTTTGTGTGAGTGCAATCTTTGAACTTACAATTTTGTGAAAGTCTGATAATCCTGTCGAAAGTGATTTCTAATCCGCTTGCTGAATCGGCAATACCAACTTCTCGCATCCCGGGATTGTCAATTAATATTCCACCGTTTTTAAGAACAACTAATTGCCGGTGACTGGTAACGTGCCTCCCTTTATTTGTACTCTGGCTTATGGTATTTGTTTGCATTACCGACTTGCCTGAAAGTTTATTTAGAAGAGTGGATTTTCCAACCCCCGAAGAACCCAACATGCAATATGTTTTGCCTCTTTCAATTATCTTTTCTATTTCGTCGTAGCCCTCTTGTGATTCGTTACTTATCGGAATAACCGGTACATTTTTAATTCGGGTTTTTACATGCCCTATTATTTCAGAAAGGCGATCCTCGTTTATTAAATCAATCTTAGTGAGTACTATAATTGGGCTAACCTTTGAGGAATTACAAATGCTCAGGTATCTTTCAAGTCTGTTGATATTAAAATCCCTGTCAATTGCCTGCACTAATAAGGCATAGTCAATATTGGTTGCGATTATCTGCTTTTCTCCCAATTGACCTACATGCTGTCTTGAAATAATTGAAGATCTTGGAAATACTTTATGAATTAGAGATACTCCTGAATCATATTTTGTTAAGGCCACCCAATCCCCAACTGCGGGAAAATCTTCACGGTTTTTTGATGAGAATCGTAAATTCCCGGTTATTTCGGCTTCCAATTCCCCTTTTTCAGTTTTTACGATATACCTTTCTTTGTGTTCTGAAACAACCCTGCCTACCTCAAAGTTTATAAGGTTCTCAATTCCGAATTTTTTGAGCTTATCATTATAACCAAAATCTTCTAATTCCATTGGATGTTCCGGTATTTTCAGTATTAAGCATCGCACATTATACTATCTTAAATATAAAGATTATCTCTGGAATTGCCGGGAAAATGTAAACTGGAATTAAAGAACAATTTCAGAAGAGAAGCAACTATAGTTGGGCTTTGGATAATCTATTCGATATAACCCATTCTTTAAAGTGCACGCACTTTAGCCAAATACCATTACAGCAAAAGTTTTCCGAGATTCCTGCTGAGAGTTTGAAATTTTTGAGATATGATTAAAATTTTACATTTAAAACACCACGTTTTTAAATTATTTTTGAGTTCAGCTTATTATTATATAATTTTAACAATGGTAAACGAATATTAAAATTCGCACGAAATCAATACCTACTAACCAAATTAATTATGGCAACAATAAACTTTAAGCTTAAATCTGTTACTACTGCATTTCTGTTTAGTTTCATTTTCGTAGTATTCGCATCCTGTAAAAATGATGATGAGTCCGCAAAAGATGCCGAAGAGATTGAAGTAAGTCAAACTATGAGTGCCGAGTTGACGGCCCCACCAATGGTCCCGAAGCCTACCGGAAAGCGTAAAGCTAAAAAGCTGGTGGTGGATATGGAGGTCATTGAAGAAGAAAGCGAAATGACCGATGGTGTTAACTATGTATACTGGACCTTCGACGGGACGGTGCCCGGAAGTTTTATAAGAACCAAGGTAGGGGATGAGGTGGAATTTCATCTAAAAAATCACCCCGACAATAAATTGCCTCACAATATAGATCTGCACGCTGTTAATGGCCCCGGCGGGGGAGCAGAATCTTCTTTTGTGGCTCCCGGACGCGAAATTGTATTCTCTTTTAAAGTATTAAATCCCGGCTTGTATGTCTATCACTGTGCCACTGCTCCTGTGGGAATGCACATCGCCAACGGAATGTACGGCTTGATCCTGGTAGAGCCCGAAGAAGGCTTGCCTGAGGTAGATAGAGAATATTACATAATGCAGGGAGATTTTTATACCAAAGGAAGCTTTGGAGAACCCGGCTTACAGCCTTTCGATATGCAGAAAGCCATTGATGAAGATGCAGATTATGTAGTATTTAACGGGAAAGTCGGTTCCATGACCGGTGATAATGCACTTACCGCTGAAGTAGGCGAAACCGTTAGGCTTTATGTTGGAAACGGAGGTCCAAATCTGGTATCTTCCTTCCACGTGATTGGAGAGATTTTCGATAAGGTTTATGTTGAAGGGGGAGACCTGATTAATGAAAATGTTCAAACCACATTAATTCCTGCCGGTGGTGCCGCCATAGTTGAATTTAAAATCGAAGCCCCTGGAGAATATATTCTGGTAGATCACTCGGTTTTCAGAGCTTTTAATAAAGGGGCGCTGGCCCAACTAAAAGCAGAAGGAAAAGAGAATGAAAAGGTTTTCTCCGGAACTCTTCAGGAAGGAATTTATCAGCCTGAAGGAGGGGGAATACAGGAAATGCCGGTTGACGAAGAAGAACTGGCCGCTTCCCGCCCATCAGACAATCCTGATTTGGCAGAAAAAATGGAATTAGGTAAAAATGTTTACAGCCGAACCTGTGTGGCCTGTCACCAGGCTGCCGGCCAGGGGATACCTCAGGTGTTCCCACCTCTGGCTAATGCCGATTACCTTAATGAAGACGTAAAAAGAGCTATTGATATCGTCCTACACGGAAAATCCGGGGAGATCACGGTAAATGGCGAAACTTATAATAGTGTGATGACCGCCCAAAACATAAGTGACCAGGAAGTTGCCAATGTATTGACCTATATCTATAACAACTGGGAAAATAACGGCACCGATGTAACCGTAGATATGGTGAAAGCCCAGCGCAGGGATTAAATTTGAAAACGATGTATAAACTGATCCTCTCAGGACTATGTTTTTTGATAGTGTTTGCAGGCTTTTCACAGGAAAATGAAATGGCAGAAATAAAGCGGGGCACATATATCCCCCTCTACGGAAATGATTCCCTGCCCGTAACTGTTGAAGAATTTAAAATCGATAAATATCCCGTTACTAACAGGGAATTTCAGGAATTCGTGCAACAAAATCCGAAGTGGAGGAAATCTGAAGTCAAAGCCTTGTTCGCCGATGGCCGGTATTTAGACCATTGGCAGAATGATACCCAATTGAAGTCTGAAGAACTGGAAAATGCTCCCGTGACCAATGTTTCGTGGTTCGCAGCCAGGGAATACTGCAAATGTCAGGGCAAGCGCCTGCCTACCCTCGATGAATGGGAATACGTCGCAATGGCCGATAAAGAAACCGCCGATGCGCGAAAAAAAGATGGGTACAACGAATTTATCCTTAGCTGGTATGAAAAGCCAAAATCCTTTCACCAGGAAGTGGGAAGTACCTATGAAAATTACTGGGGGGTTTACGATATGCATGGCATGGTGTGGGAGTGGACCTCAGATTTCAATTCGGTGATCATTTCCGGGGAAACCCGGCGCGATGAAAATCAGGATAACAACCTTTTCTGCGGAAGCGCCGCCATAGGTTCTTCCGACCTTATGAATTATGCGGCCTTTATGCGCTACGCCTTCCGAAGTAGTATAAAGGGAAATTATTCCATCAGAAACCTGGGATTCAGATGTGCACAGGATACTAACGAGAAAGAAAATTCAGCAAATGAAGCTCTTTAAATTGATTTTCCTAAGCTTTCTGCTTTTAGGAACCTCCTGCAAAAACAACGAAAACAAAAGCGTGCCCGTGGCTCAGGCGGAAGAAGAACCGCTACCAGAAATGAGCGTTTTTCAACTGCCGTCTTCCTGGACCACCCAGGAAGGTGAAGATATTCAATTGGAGGAACTCCGCGGGGAAGTCTTGGTTATGGTGATGATCTATACCTCCTGCCAGGCCGCCTGCCCGAGGTTGGTGGCCGATATGAGAAATATTCAGAAAAATGTTTCAGAAGAAGCCAACGCGGAAACAAAATATGTATTTGTAAGTATAGATCCTGAGGTAGACACCCCTGAGCGTTTAAAAAATTTCGCAAAAGAGAACCAAATGGATAATGATCAGTGGTTGTTTCTTCGGGGAGATCCGGAGGATACGCGGGAGTTTGCCGCAGTGCTGGCAGTGAATTATAAACGCATTTCTCCTATGGACTTTTCACACTCCAATATAATTAGCGTGTTCGATAAAGACGGGGTTATGATACACCAGAAAGAGGGCTTAGGTACCGATGATTCCAGGACCATTGAAGCTATTGAACAGTATGCGATTAAATAAAATTTAAGCTTGAAACACTAACTTTAGAATCATCAAAGCATTTCGAAAATCATGAAGAAATTTTACATATTGGCTTTTTGTCTGTTTAGCTTTATTTCAACAGCGCAAAATAAAGCGGAAATTAAAAGTCTGGAAGTAGTGGGGGCCGGAGAGATTTCAGTAAGTCCGGACATCGGTGTGCTGAGCATTGGTATCACTAAGATCGATAGCCTGTTTAGTGAAGCAATTTCCGGGTTGAACAACAAATCCATTGATATTTCAAGTCAACTGAAGGAGATCGGATTTTCTGAAGAAAACATTAAAACCAAAAACTTTAATGTGCGTAGGAATCAGGTTAATCGCAATAACCGGTATGTGGATAGTGGTTATGTTGCAACTCAGCAAATTCAGCTCGATTTCCAAAATAACAAGCAGAATATCACCAGAATTTTAAATCAGTTTTCGGGTAGCAGTACAGATTTTGACCTGAGCTTCAACTTTAAGCTTTCAGATTCTCTTAAAGAAAGTGTTCAGCAACAAATAATAAAACTGGCTACCAGGGATGCTTTTGAAAAAGCCCACCTAATAAGCTCAGCCTCCCATATCAACCTGAAGGATATTAAAGAAATTAAATACGGCAGGAGTCCCGATGTCGGGATGAGGTTATCTGGAACGCAGGGACTACATGAAATTGTGCTTAGAGGAGAAAGTTCGGCCTCCCAGGGCTTTACCCCGGAAGACATCACCTATTCTGACAATATCCTGGTGATCTGGAGTTTGAAATAACCCCCGTG
>DATISX010000263.1:0-5424 GCA_035468275.1 Salegentibacter sp. | reverse complement strand
ATATTCTGAAGCTTTTAAAACCTCCACGGCTTCTGCTACGTGTTTGGAAAGTGCCAGGTTAGATTGTCTTGTTGCCAGCGAGCGCATATACACCCGGGAATTATTAATCGAATTCATCCTGATACGGTCTCCCAATAAAGCCCCGCCGGTCTTTCTCTTTGAAGGATCTACTGAAATTATTCCGATGTTCTTTTCGGGGAAATCCAATAGAAACCTGCGAACCAATTCATCTACAAGGCTTGATTTTCCAGCCCCACCGGTGCCGGTGATTCCCAGCACAGGAATTTCGCTATTTTCCAGGTCTTTTCTCAAAGGCTCATAATGCTGAAGAAAAGATTCGTGTTGATTCTCAGCAAGGGAAATAAGCCTTGCAATAGTATTAACGTCTTTATTTTTCAGTAATTCGGAAACAGATTTTTCAGCATTAAGATCGGAATGAGCTTCATCGGCCATCTGCACCATATCGTTGATCATCCCCTGAAGGCCCATCTCCCGGCCATCATCGGGAGCGTAAATTCTGGTAATACCATAATCCATCAACTCTTTGATCTCTTCAGGAAGAATCACTCCGCCTCCACCACCAAAGATCTTGATGTGACCTGCGCCTTTTTCCTGCAGAAGGTCATGCATATATTTGAAATATTCATTGTGGCCACCCTGATAGGAAGTCATCGCAATTGCCTGAGCATCCTCCTGGATCGCGCAATTCACAACTTCTTCCACACTACGATCGTGTCCCAGGTGAATCACCTCCACTCCCGTTGACTGAATGATGCGTCGCATAATGTTTATGGCGGCATCATGCCCATCAAAAAGCGAGGCTGCGGTTACAATTCTTATTTTATTTTTAGGTTTATATGGGCTCTGTTGTTCCATTTGTAATGATATCGAAATTAAGGTTCCGCAATTTACGAAAATCGCAAAGAAATAAGAGTTGGATTAAGATTTTTCAGAATTCATTAATTTCAGCGGAAATCAAGCCTAATGAACCTGTAGAATTTACTGATAGTTCAGACTGAATTTTATTGATACCTTTGAACTAAAATCCAACTTATGAAAAAGTTTTTTGTCCTGTTAAGTATTTTCAGTTTTTATTCCTGTGCAGAATTGCAACAAATAGCCTCAGAATACCCAATTGGGGTTAGCGATACTGAAATTTCATCCGGGCTGCGACAGGCGCTTGATTTTGGAATAGATAAACAGGTAACAAAGCTTACCGAAGAAAACGGATTTTACAGTAACGAATTGGTGAGAATCGGACTTCCACAGGAACTGCAAAAAGTTGACAAAACTCTAAGAGATGTTGGGCTTGATGCCTTGGCCGATGAAGGTTTGATGGTATTGAACCGCGCTGCCGAGGAGGCGGTTAAAGAAGCTACTCCAATTTTTGTGAATGCTGTAAGAGAGATCACTTTTACCGATGCCCGTAATATCCTGCTGGGAAGCGATAATTCCGCTACTCTTTACCTCACCGATAAGACCGAAAAACAACTTTACGACAGCTTTAATCCTGTGGTAGAACAATCGTTGGATAAGGTTGGAGCTACAGAAGTTTGGCGCAATATAATTAACAGATACAACAACTTGCCAATAACCAATAATGTTAATCCTGATCTGGTTGATTATGTGACCGTAGAAGCCCTGGAAGGAGTCTATAAAATGATCGCCGTAGAGGAAAAGGAAATCAGGGAGAATGTTGCTTCCAGAAGCACGGCCTTGCTAAAAAGAGTTTTTTCGTTACAGGATTAAACTAACTCCATAAATTTCAATTTGTTATCCTAAAATTTTAACATTTATAGGACTTAAAAAAGTTATTTTACAACAAGCTTAACCAAAGCTTAGTAAATCTTAAGCTTGCCTCAAATTATCTTTGTACCCAGAAGGAAGATGAATTTTGAAGATGAATGTTTAAGTTAGTTGATGCTATGTTTAAGATTTTTGAAAACAGAACCCGCGAGGAATGTATGTGTGATAAGTATAAACAGCTTATGCATCGCGCCTTCAAACTCGCTCTGACCGATAAGGAAGAAAGCGATCGGTTAAACGATAAAGCCAGGAAAATACTGAACGAACTCCATAGGATGGAATATAGTAAAATTGACCATTAAAAGTCCAGCGTTTTAAAATAGTCCATCGCTTTAATCAGTCTTGAGCCATACCAGCTAAAATATTCGCCATCCACCAGTTTTAATTCCGCACCGGAATCTATAAAAAATTCAAAATGTTTTTCCGAAAACGGATATGGCTCTGATGATAACAAGATCAAATCAGGGTTTTTCGCTTTTAGCTCTTCCGGATTTGTAATTGGGTATCTATCTTCACTGTATACATTTTCAAGATTATTCAACTGTAACAGCGTATCGATAAAAGTATTTTTTCCGACCACCATTAAGGGTTCTTTCCAAATTAGATAAGCCACTCTTTTTACTGGTTTTCCCTTTTTAATTTCCTCTAATACTGAAATCTTCTTCTTAATGGATTTCACCATGGTTTTGGCAAGTTCTTCCCTTTTAAAGATCTGTCCATACTGAAGCATCATTGCATAAGCATCATCTATTCCATTGATATCTGAAACATGTACGGGAGCAATCTTTTCCAGAGCCTCTACCATTTCAGGAGTATTCTCCTCCTTATTGCATAAAATCAGATCGGGTCTTAATTCAGCTATCTTCTCAGAATGCACCTGCTTGGTACCGCCTACGATCATTTTTGTTTTCCGAAGATATTCGGGATGCACACAAAATTTGGTGATGCCTGCCAGGTTTTCTTCCAGTCCCAGATCAATAAGAAGTTCGGTTTGGCTGGGCACCAGGGATACCACGCGCTGGGGAACTCCATTTAATACGATCTTTCGTTGAAGCTGGTCCCGCAATTCCATAAGTGATTTTTAAAGCTGCCTTAATTCCTCGGCCATCTGTCGTTGAAGCGTTTCTGCTTTGGCTGCGGCAATTTCAGCAAAATTTGAAGACTCTGACGCGTAAA
Organism: Salegentibacter sp.; assembly: GCA_035468275.1. Classification (GTDB taxonomy): domain Bacteria; phylum Bacteroidota; class Bacteroidia; order Flavobacteriales; family Flavobacteriaceae; genus Salegentibacter. The sequence goes on along the minus strand of DATISX010000263.1, from coordinate 2,442 downwards.
TGATCTTTCGGGAAGAGTTCACTAAAAGGCCGACATTTTTATTCATTCCATACTTACAAACATCTTCCAGGTTTCCGCCCTGAGTGCCAACTCCCGGAACTAACAGAAAATTTTCAGGAATGAGTTTGCGTATTTCCGCCAGGAATTCAGCTTTTGTAGCTCCTACAACATACATCAGTCTGTCGGCATTTTCCCAGGTTTGAGACACCCGGATTACTTTCTTATATAGTTCTTCCCCATCTATTTTTTGGGTCTGAAAATCAAAAGCTCCTTCGTTTGAAGTTAATGCCAGAAGAATGGCGTGCTTATTTTCAAATTCCAAAAAGGGTTCCACTGAATCTTTTCCCATGTAAGGTGCAACCGTCACCGAATCGAAGCCCAAGTCCTTTAAAAAGGTCTTGGCATACATTCTGGAAGTATTGCCAATATCTCCGCGCTTGGCGTCTGCAATGGTATAAATTTCGGGATATTCCTGGTGCAGGTAATTTATGGTTTTCTCCAAAGCTTTCCAACCATCAATCCCTTCAGCTTCGTAAAAAGCGATGTTGGGCTTGTAGGCCACGCTGAATTTATGTGTTGCATCGATAATAGCTTTGTTGAAGCTAAAAATAGGATCTTCTTCAGAAAGCAGATAGGTAGGTATTTTCTCCAAGTCAACATCCAGACCTACGCATAGAAAAGATTTTTTCTTCAGTATTTGTTCGGTAAGTTCCTGGTTGGACATTTAGGCTGGTTTTTGAGAGGTTTAAGTTGTTATTGGCGAATTTCATTGGTACTAAAAAAGAGACCTCCGCCTTCGCGGAGGTGACTTCGTTAAAATACATCAGAATTTTCCTTGAGTTTTTCGGTGTTTTCTACCAGTTGGAGCTCATCCAGGATCTTCTGAATATCGCCGTTTATGATATTTCCGAGGTCATAAAGGGTTAAATTGATTCGGTGATCGGTAACCCTGCCCTGGGAATAATTATAGGTTCTAATCTTGGCGCTACGGTCACCACTGGAAACCATAGAATTTCTTTTTGCAGCATCTGCTTCCTGCTTCTTGGCCAGCTCTATTTCGTATAAACGCGAACGAAGTACCCTAAAGGCTTTTTCTTTATTCTTATGCTGAGATTTCTGATCCTGGCATTGAGCTACCAATCCGGTTGGCACGTGAGTAAGGCGCACCGCCGAATAGGTGGTGTTCACCGACTGCCCGCCCGGTCCTGAAGAACAGAAATAATCTATTCGAACATCTTTTGGGTCAATTTCAACCTCGAATTCTTCAGCTTCAGGCAATACCATTACCGTAGCTGCTGAAGTATGTACGCGGCCTTGAGTTTCGGTTTGTGGAACACGCTGTACCCGGTGTACTCCGGCTTCAAACTTTAAGGTTCCATAAACATCTTCGCCTGTAACCTCAAAGATGATTTCTTTATAACCTCCACTGGTACCTTCACTAAAATCCACAATATTGTGTTTCCAGCCTCTGCTTTCTATGTACTTGGTGTACATTCGGTAAAGGTCTCCGGCAAAAATACTGGCTTCGTCTCCACCTGTTCCCGCTCGAATTTCCATCACCACGTTTTTAGCGTCTTCAGGATCTTTAGGAACAAGCATCATTCTGATTTTCTCCTCCAGTTTAGGAACCTCAACTTTTGCCTCTTCCAGTTGCATTTTAGCCATTTCGGTCATCTCGGGGTCACTGCCATCGGAAATGATTTCTTCAGCTTCCTTAATATTATTGGTGAGTTCCAGGTATCTGGTACGCTCTTCCATAAGCGCCTTCAGATCCTTGTACTCTTTATTTAATTCTATATATCGTTTCTGATCTGAAATTACATCAGGCTGAATGATAAGATCATTCACCTCATCAAAACGCTGCTTTACTATGTTAAGCTTCTCAATCATATAAACCTCACTGATTTTAGGATAGCAAATTTACGATATTTTGGGCGATTTCAGGTAATGTAAATTTTTAAGAAATACCGCATGTTTTTGCCTTTGGTAAAACAGCTTCACCAATTTATTTCATAACTTTAAAACGCCATAAAAATTACCAGTTTGTTTCTAAAGATCAGAATCTTCTTTATTTTCTACCGAAAATTCTTATTCCCCAGCATTATTTTAAATGCATTCCTGGTTTTTATGGAGAATCCGGCGGAGGCGACGCTACTCCTTAAATTTTTTCTTTTTACCGGCTTATTTGCGTGGTTTAGATTTACTCCTGAAGATGATAAACTGATTTTTTTCAGGAATTTTGGAATCAGCCCGCGATTTCTTTTAGCCGGATGTTTTACTGCAGAATTCCTCCTAACCGCTGTTTCCTATAAATTATTCAGACTAGTCTATGATTTTTGAACTGGAAAATATAGAATTGAGTTTTGGAGAAAAGAATATTCTCTATGGGGTTTACCTAAAGGCCGAAACCGGAAAAATAACCGGGCTTTTAGGCACAAACGG
>DATISX010000262.1:0-3681 GCA_035468275.1 Salegentibacter sp. | reverse complement strand
GTTGTCGTCTCAGGTTATTTTTTCTGAAGTGGTCAATATGGCTGAAGGGTTCATCGAGCAAGAGCAATTCGGGCTCATTTGCCAGTGCCCGGGCCAGGGCGACACGTTGCTGCTGGCCACCGCTTAGATGCTTTGCTTTTTCATTTGCCAGCTCGGTCATTTCTACCACTTCCATTAATTCTTCAATCCGCTTTTTTTTCTTCCGGGGATACATATTGCTGAGATGTTTCCCAATATTTTCAGCCACCGTCAATGGCGGCATCAGATCGAAATCCTGGGCGAGATATTTTATGAATGGCTCGCCGGGAACGATATTGAATTGCGGACCTAACAACTCTTTTTCATTCCAAAAGATCTTTCCATTTGTATGGAGCAGCCCGTAAATAAGTTTCAGAAGAGTGCTTTTCCCACATCCGCTTTCGCCAATAATTGACAGGTTTTCGCCCTTTTCCAGATTAAAACTTATATTCTTCAGAACTGGTTTTTCGAGATAAGCGAAGGAAACATTTTTTAATTTCAACATAACATCTTAAATTCTTGTTTAGAAAATGATAATGAGTTCCGGTCCACGATTGAATTTCACTATCTTTTTCAGGTCTAAAACTAATTAACCTTAAAGAGTTTTCAGCAGAAAAATATGGAAAAAATTATTGTTTATGATCTCAACCAAACCTTATATGAAAAATCCTCCAAGGATGAATTCTTTAAATTCATTTGCTATAAAAATGGATATAAACTAATTAACCTGTTTCAAATTGGCTGGATAAAACTGCTCGGAAAACTTCGCCTGGTGAGTAAAACTCATTTTAAAGAAAATTTCTATAATTACCTGAATCATCTTCCGCCGGAGAAGGTAAAAAAATATGCTAAACAATTCTGGGGTGTGGAATATCCGGAATATTTCAGAAAAGAGATGATCGATCATATTAGAAAAAGTGCCGAAAAGGGAATTACCGTTTACATTATCACCGGCGGATTTGAGGTGTATACGAAATACCTGGAAAAGCTCCTGCCGGTAAAAGTTTTGGGAACCCTTACCAAATATGAAAATGAAGAATATAAGATAATTGGAAAAACCTGTAATGATGAAGAAAAAGTAAGAAGATTGAAGGAGGAAGTTAGCGGCGATTACAGACTGCTGGAAGCCTATTCAGATGATGATGAAGATATTCTCCACCACGCCGAAAAAGGTTTTCTGCTAAAGGATGGTAATCTGGAATTGGTGGAAAATAAAAACCGCCGACAGGATTAGTGCCGACGGTTTTTAAAAGATATTTTCTTTCAATTAGCTTTTATCGTTATCAAGCTCATTGGGCAGAGTTTCAAAACCCATATTATAAAGAGTAAATCCAAAAATATCAGCATACTCCTCGATGATCATTTTGGTAGGTTTTCCCGCTCCGTGACCGGCTTTGGTCTCGATTCTGATCAATGCAGGGTTATTTCCGGTTTGCTTGTCCTGTAATTCGGCTGCGAATTTAAAGGAATGTGCAGGTACCACCCGGTCATCATGATCGCCGGTGGTTACCATGGTAGCCGGATATTCAACTCCTTCTTTTAAATTATGCACGGGAGAATATCCATAAAGGTATTTGAACATTTCCTCATTATCTTCAGAAGTTCCGTAATCGTAAGCCCAGCCGGCACCGGCAGTAAAGGTGTGGTAACGTAACATATCCATAACGCCAACCGCTGGTAAGGCTACTTTCATCAATTCAGGTCTTTGGGTCATTGTTGCTCCAACAAGAAGTCCTCCGTTTGATCCACCGCGAATTGCCAGATAATCGCTTGAAGTATAATTTTCAGCGATAAGGTATTCTGCAGCAGCGATAAAGTCATCAAAAACGTTTTGTTTTTTCAGTTTTATACCGGCATCATGCCATTCTTTCCCGTATTCTCCTCCTCCACGAAGATTTGGAACGGCATAAATTCCGCCTTGTTCCAGCCAAATTGCGTTTGCAGTGCTGAAAGAAGGGGTAAGGCTTACGTTAAAGCCACCATAACCATATAGCATTGTGGGGTTCTTACCATTAAGCTCTAATCCTTTCTTATGGGTGATGATCATAGGAACTTTCGTGCCATCTTTGGAATTAAAGAAAACCTGCTTGCTTTCGTAATCTTCCGGGTTGAATTTTATCTCGGGTTTGTTATAAACTTCAGAAGTTCCCTCTTCAATATTGTACTTATAAATGGTGCCCGGAGTTACGTAATTGGTGAAGGAGTAGTATAGATCTTTTTCCTCTTTCTTAGCTCCAAAACCACCTGCCGAACCAATTCCGGGAAGTTCAATTTCTCTTACGAGCTCGCCGTTATAATCGTATTGCTTTACCTGTGAAATGGCATCTACCATATACTCGGTAAAAATATATCCACCACCGGTTGAGGGGCTTAAAACATATTGAGTTTCAGGGATAAAATCTACCCAGTTTTCAGGAGTTGGATTTGCTGCATCAACGGTTACGATACGCTTGTTTGGAGCGTCAAGGTTGGTCACTATAAATAGGTTGCTCCCTTCGTTGTCCATCACATAAGTATCGGTGTCTTCATGATCTAAAATGGTCACCAATTCAGGGTTTTCCTGCTGAAGGTCCATCATAAAAAGTTTTCCTCCGGAAGTTGAATTTCTTGCTGAAATAAATAAATAGCGGTTATCTTCAGAAACATTTCCTCCAACATAACGATGCTTTTGTTCTTCAGAATCGCCAAAAATTACCTTGTCTTCACTCTGTGGAGTTCCCAGTTTATGGTAAAATAATCTATGCTGATCTGTTTTTGCTGAAAGCTCGCTGCCTTCCGGTTTCTCGTAACTGGAATAATAGAACCCATCGTTTTCTTTCCAGGAAATCCCGCTGAATTTCACATCCTGAATGGTATCTTCTATAATTTCTTTGGTTTCGGCATCGATTATGATAATTTTTCTCCAGTCGCTACCGCCTTCAGAAATGGCATAAGCCGCTTTTTTTCCGTCTTCAGAAAAACTGAGTCCGGCAAGGGAAGTAGTACCGTCTTCACTGAATTTGTTGGGATCCAGGAAAACTTCAGCTTCTTCGTTCTCGCCTTTTTTCCGATAAACCACATATTGGTTTTGGAGTCCGTCGTTTTTAGAGAAATAGATATAGTCGCCTTCCTTATTGGGAGAGCCTATTTTTTCATAATTCCAGATCTCGGTAAGTCTTTCTTCCAGGTCTTTTCTAAATGGTATTTTTTCCAGGTAATCAAAAGTAACCTCATTCTGTGCTTTCACCCAATCTTCGGTTTCTGCACTGCGGTCGTCCTCCAACCAGCGGTATGGGTCTTTAACTTCAGTACCAAAATAATTGGTGACCGTGTCTACTTTTTTGGTTTCGGGATAATTCAAGCTGATTTCTTTTTCGGTTTTAGAGTCGTTGCAGGATGCCAGGATGGCGACAGCAAAGATTCCGGTAATTATTTGTTTCATAATTTAGTTTTACTTACTTATGTTAGTATTAAAAAATGCCCGTAAGTTACAATTTCACAGGCATTTTAATAATAAGTCTAATTTGCAGGTTACACTAATTTATGTGCAATTAGATATTCAGCGATTTGAATGGTATTGGTGGCAGCACCTTTTCTGAGGTTATCGGCAACCACCCACATGTTTAGGGTTTTTGGCTGGGAATAATCCCTGCGAATTCGGCCTACAAAAACATCGTCTTTTCC
>DATISX010000261.1:0-12051 GCA_035468275.1 Salegentibacter sp. | reverse complement strand
CGTTCTAAATAATATAAAGGGATTTGGTTTTTAAGTACTTTATTGGAGTTAAAAGCCAAATTGAGAAGGTGTCAAAGGATGTTTTCAACCTGATACACAAATTTTACTTCGCGTAAGATCACTGGTATCAATCAAAAGTTAGAAAATACATTTAATACCTTCTTAAGGAAACAGGAGACTTTGGTTTCCTGTTTCTGTTTTATATAAATCTGAGTTTCCGACTAACTGTTAAAATTGTATTGGATGATAAATGTCATTTTATTCTGTATATAAAAAAGGTAATTTAGTTTTAAGGAAATTAGATAACGGCTAACTCGATCGATCTAATATCATTTAGCATTCAAATTTGGTTTTTAAGTACTTGATTGATGTTAAGAATCAAATAAGTAGGTATCAAGTATATTATCTAATTGATACACAAATTTTACTTAAGGTAAGATCACTGGTATCAATCAAAAGTTAGAAATTACATTTAATACCTTCTTAAGGAAACAGGAGACTTTGTTCTCCTGTTTCTGATTTTAAAGAAATTTGACTTTCTAAACCTCTGAATCTTTCACAATATTTTTTCAGGAAATTGACATTTATCATTACTCAAGAGACTGTTATTAAATAAATTAGAAAAGTAATTTATTAACTCTAAAATTTCAATATTATGTCACTAGTAAAATCTAACAAACGCCGCCGCCCCATGTGGGGAACCTCTTTATTTGCGAATGATCCTTTTTTCTCTGAATTGATGGACAGCAGGAAACTGAACAACCTAAATCGAATTTTCAATGGAGAAGATTTCGACTTTAGTCCGGCTGTAAACATCAAAGACCAGGAAAAGAATTATGAGATCGAACTTGCCGCCCCCGGCCTGGAAAAAAATGATTTTAAGATCACCATGGAAGATGGAATCCTGACTATTTCTGCAGAAAAAGAAGAAAAATCTGAGGAAAAGAAAGAGGGATTTGTAAAGAAAGAATTCAGTTATAACAGTTTTACAAGATCTATGAGCCTGCCTGATAGTATTGACGAAGACAAAGATGTGAAGGCTAGTTACAAAGACGGAATTCTAAAAATGACTCTTCAGAAAAAAGAGGACGTACAGGCTTCCAAGAAGCAAAAGACCATTAAGATTTCTTAATTCAGAAGAACAAAAAAAGGGACAAAAATTTCGTCCCTTTTTTTAATGTCTAAATAATTCCCAACTTTTATCAGGGCCCCGAACACTTATTAGGTTATCTGAGAGGATTTTCGCAGTAATTGGAGGAGCCTCACGGAGGTTTCTCCTAGAAACCGAAACTGGAAATGGTCCCGATAAATATTGTAAAACCTCTCCATCCTTATCAATAAATACTACATCATATTTATAAGAAATCACCCTTTTTCCCAGTACCTCATTTTTCCCCAATTCCTCTTCTTCAAGCTTTAGCGCCAGGGCTTTACCATCATTGAATAAAGATACATTCAGAAATTCAGGTTCTATTACTACCTCTCCGGTTTCATCTATAAACCCATAGTAATTTACCCCTTCTATATTCTTTTTAATTATCGCCCTATCTTCCTGCATTCGGGGTACTTCTTGAGTTGCAACCCCCAGATCCCTGCCTGTAGAGACTTTCTCGTTTTCAACAAGATCACTTCTGAAGTTAACCGCAAGTTCTCCTGAGCTATCAATAAAACCCCACTGATTATTCTTTTTAACCGGAGCATAACCCTCATGGATAGATCCAACATAACTGAGTTCTTTTAGATCCTGGCCATTCATGAAAAACGGCAGCAGCAGGATAAGGAATAGGCGAATAAGTTTCATCGTCTTCATTTTTAAGAATTATTAAATAAATATACTTCACAAGCTGAAGTAAAAGAATGACAATCATCATGTAATAAATTGAATCGGAAACATAAGCAATTTAGAAACAGGAGGTTTAACTGATTTTGGTCATAGTTTTCAGCGCTATTATTGGGTAAATTTGAGAGTATCGAAATTCAGAAGAGATGAGAAAAATAGTATTTCCAACAGATTTTTCAGAGAATGCTTTCAATGCACTGGAATATGCAGTAGAACTCCTGAAATATGAAACCTGCGAATTTTTTCTCATGCATGCCTATGCTGATGAGGTTTATAATGACGAAACCATTCTAAGCCGAAGCCTGATGGATGAACTTAAAGAGAAGGTACTGAGCCATGCAGAAAATAAGCTGGAAGAAACATTAACCAGGATCAGGGAAATTGCACCTAACCCTAAACACAGCTACCACAAAATAGCCTCTTTCGGTTCCCTGGTTGACGAAGTTAATGACCTGGTAGACCAAGAAAACGCCGACCTATGTATCATGGGAACCCGGGGAAAGACCGATGATCGTAACATAAGTTTTGGCACCAATACTTTGTTGGTAATGAAATATGTACAATGTCCAGTACTTGGTATTCCTGCCGCTTATAAATACAATACGCCGGAAAAGATACTTTTTCCCACAAACTTTCTGGTTCCCTATCAAAAACGGGAACTAAAGCTTGTAAGTGAAATAGCCCGTGTCTTTGGTGCAGAGATACACTCCTTATATATTTCTAAATATCCGGTAGAATCTTTCAGGCAAAAGGACAATCAGAATTTTCTAAGAGAGCAGTTTCTGAATATAAAATTTCAGACCCACCAGATAGAGGGTCAGGATAAGATAACCACCATAATGGATTTTATTGAAAAACACAAAATTGATATCCTGGTAATGGTGAATTCCAGGCATAGTGAACTGGAAAATATCCTTTTTGAAGGAACCATAGATAAGATCAGTCTCAATCCCAAAATTCCATTAATGGTTCTGCAAAATTTCAACCGGGAAAGTGTTTAACACCTAAAGCTTAATACAATGAAAAAAATTTTAATGCCCACCGATTTTTCTACAAACTCGATAAACGCTCTTCAATATGCCGTGAGTTTGTTCAGGGATGAAGAATGCACCTTCTACCTGTTAAACACCTATACCCCGATTCTTTATGACACCGAATATATTCTTTACAGCACCACCCAACCCGGATTGGAAGAAATATACCGCGATAATTCTGAAAAAGGACTGAAAAAGGTAAAAAGGCGTATCACTTCTACCGATAAAAATCCCAAACATAATTTTGAATTGATCTCTGCCTTCAATCTTCTTATCGAAGAGATAAAAGATCAGGTGAAAGAAAAGAATATCGATCTTGTGGTGATGGGGACGCAGGGAGCTACGGGTGCACAGGAAGTTTTAATGGGCACCAACACCGTACAGGCCATCAAGAAAGTAAGATGTCCTTTGTTGGCCATCCCTTCAGAATATGAGTTTACCACTCCGGATAACATTCTCTTTCCTACAGATTATGAATTAGATTACAGCAGCGGGAAACTTCAGCTTTTAAAAGATATCCTTAAAAGCTTCGATTCAAAGTTGAACATACTTCATGTAATGGAGAAAGAGGAATTGTCTCCTGAAAAAGAAAAGAACAAAAAGTTGTTGGCTACTCAAATGGATAAAGTTAAGCATCAGTTTTACAGCATTGAAAAGAAAGCACTTCCCGAGGCTATTTATGATTTTCAAAATGAGCATCCTACAGATATGTTGGTGATGATAAATAATAAACATTCATTTTTTGAAAACCTGCTTTTCCGGCCGGTTATCAATAAAATTGGCTTTCATATAAAAGTTCCTTTTCTGGTAATTCCTTCGGGAAAATATTCTTAGCCATGAAAAATGTTCTCGTCCCCACCGATTTTTCCAGGAATGCCTGGAAAGCCCTGGAATATAGTATCCATTTATTTGAAAAAGATGTATGCACCTTCTACCTTTTAAATGCATTCCAGGCAGACTATTTTACTACAAGCAGTATAATGGTGCCCGAGCCCGGCGAGCCCGCGTATGATTTGGCCCATGAACAATCTATGGAAGGTCTTGAAAAACTGGTAGATGGTTTGAGTCTCATGAACGAAAATCCAAACCACAATTTCAAGATAATATCGATGTATAGTAGTGTAACGGAGGGGATTCGACGCGCGATAGAAAAGCATAACATCAATATTGTGGTAATGGGTACCAAGGGTTCAGGAGATCCCGAAAACCGTATTTTTGGAAGCAATACCATTCACGTTTCAGATAATTGTACCATGAGTCCGGTTTTAATAGTTCCGGAAAATGCACTCTTCGTTCCCGGAATAAAAAAAGAGGTGGTTCTGGCCACTAATTTCCGTTATAAATGTTCCCAGGCTGGAGTAAATTACGTTAATGAAATCGCCAATAGGTTTTCTGCGGTGATAAGAATACTTTACATCCAGGAACACGACAATTTAGATGAAGAACAGGAAACCAACAAGGAACAGCTTCAGGATATGCTCGGGAATATATCCCACAGCTTCCATACGCTAACAAATATTTCGGTCACCAAAGGCATCATCACATTTATTGAAAGCCGTGGCAGCCAGTTACTAATTCTTAATCGGGAAAAACCCGGTTTCTTTAAACGAATTTTCTCCAGGTCAATCCTACACGAGATCACTAAAAAGCCACAGGTGCCAATTTTAGTACTTCCCGAAACGAGGTATTTACCGCGCCTGTTTTAATTTTAAATTATACCTGGATACCGGAAAATATGGATATTTCAGACTTAAAAATAAAAAAAGCCTCCGGGCAGCAAGTTAATTTTTCTGAAGAGAAAGTTGCCGCTTCCCTTGCCCGTGCCGGAGCAAGCAAGGATATAATTGAAAAGATCCTTTCCAGGCTCAAGCAGGAACTTTATATGGGAATTACCACTAAGGAGTTATATAACCGGGCCTTTCGTTTATTAAAAAATAAGGACCACATTCTGGCCTCCCGCTATAAACTTAAAAATGCCATTTATGAACTTGGCCCTACAGGATTTCCTTTTGAGAAATTTGTAGGTGCTGTACTTCGCAACAGTGGATATTATGTAGAAGTAGGAGATATTTTCCAGGGCAAATGCGTAACCCATGAAGTTGATGTAATCGCAACAAAAGGAAAAGAAACTTTATTAATGGAGTGTAAATTTCATAGTGAACCGGGCAAAAGTTGCGACGTTAAAATTCCGCTCTATATACATTCCAGATTTCGTGATATAGAAAACTTCAATAAGAGCAAAAAGGAAAATCCATTTTTATTTTCTGAAGGTTGGGTGGTCACCAATACCCGATTTACTGATGATGCAACCCGATATTCTAAATGTGTAGACTTAAAGCTTCTAAGTTGGGATTATCCGAAGGGAAACGCATTGAAAGACCGGATAGATCATACCGGCTTATACCCTATCACCGTCTCCACCCTATTAAATAAGCGAGAGAAACAGTTTCTTCTTAGCAGGGATGTTGTGCTATGTCGTGAGCTGGCGAATGACGATTTTTACCTGGATCACCTGGGCATTTCTTCCAGTCGTAAAAAACACATCCTGGAGGAAATGCGAAGTTTGAGTAAAGCCTGATTATGAGCAAAAAAATTAAAATCAGTTTTTTTGGAGCAGCCGGCACAGTTACCGGTTCCAAATTTCTTTTGGAAACCCCGGAACATAATATTTTGATAGATTCTGGAATGTTTCAGGGACTAAAGGAATTAAGACTGCGCAATTGGGAAGATTTTCCTTTTCCTCCTGAGAAAATAGACACCGTACTTCTCACTCACGGACATTTAGATCATTCCGGGTATTTACCTCGATTAGTTATGCAGGGCTTCAAAGGCCCAATTCTGGGAACTTCTCCCACTTTAGCTATTGCCGGGATTATTTTACTCGATAGTGCAAAGATCCAGGAGGAAGATGCCGAAAGAGCCAATGAGGAGGAATATACAAAACACTTCCCCGCTCTTCCGTTTTACAATATTGAGCAGGCAGAAAAGACCATTACTTACTTCGAAAAGGTAGCACCCGACACGTGGCAGCAACTTAGCGACAATATAAAATTCAGATTGAGGAAAAACGGGCATATCCTTGGTGCTACCTTTATTGAATTAGAAGTTTTCGGGAAAATTTGGGTGTTTTCAGGAGATATTGGCAGGAAAAAGGATCTATTACTGGAACCACCTGAACGCCCTCAATGGGCAGACTTTCTTATAATGGAAAGCACCTATGGCGACCGACAACATCCTGTAGAAGATGTTGATGAAATTTTGAGCTCAGAAATTGAAAACACAATTAACACCAACGGCAGTCTCATCATTCCCAGTTTCGCTGTGGAGCGCCTTCAGAGTCTGATGCTTAAGTTATGGCAGCTTTATAAAAAGAACAAAATTCCAAATATCCCCATTTTTATAGATAGCCCCATGGGCAACCAGGTACTGGATGTTTTTGAGCGCTTTCCCCAATGGCATACCCTGGAAATTAATGAATTTCAGGAGATGAAAAAACATTTTAAAATAATCACTTCTTATAAAGACACCTGGAAAACAGTTGACTACAAAAGGCCAAAAGTTGTGATTGCCGGAAGCGGAATGGTGACCGGAGGCCGTGTTCTGACTTACCTTAGGTATTACCTGGAAAAACCTGAAACAACAGTATTGCTGGTAGGGTTCCAGGCTGAAGGCACCAGGGGACGCCAATTGCTGGAGGGCAGTCAGGAGATTAAAATCTTCGGAAAATACTGTCAGGTAAAGGCAAAAATAACACATATAGACAGTCTTTCTGCTCACGCCGACCAGGCTGAATTACTGGAATGGGCCGGTGAAATAAAGAATGTTCCTGAACAGGTCTTTCTTGTTCATGGCGAACCACACTCCCGGGATGCTTTGAGAGTTAAACTTCAGGATACTTATAAATGGAAGATCACCAGCCCCAATTTAAATGAAGAATATTACATTTACTAAAGCATCTTAATCTTTTGATATTTATCATTTTACAAGCGTAAATTTTGTTGTAAATTTAAAAGAATAAACTTCAGGATATGGCAACTTCCTTTAAAAACCGATTTAGTGACGGAGACCAGAGTTCGGAAGAATTGCAATCGGAAACTGATGGCTGGTTGCACGAAATTTTCAACGCTACAGAACATATCAGGTTTCTGAGAAAGTTCCTCGTTGCAGATATATTTTCAGACAGCCAGCTCAATATGTTTGAAATGTTCGAGGAGTTTAAAAAAAGATTGGAAACCTATCGCATGGAAAGTATAAACTTAAATCAGGAAGTACATAACCATCGCTTTGACCTTGAAGGGATGCGGGAATGCGATGATATTAGCTGCGAGAGTTTTTACAGGGAGCAACATTATCAATTGAAAATAAAATTCACCGATTTCATAACCGGTTTGAAAGATTTGCAATCACAGATTTTTAATTATACCGGAGATCTATTGATCACTAAAAAAAAATAATAATTTAAAAATATATCGTCATGAAAGACCAGAAAAACTTCAGGTATATAGAATGGAAAAGTCCTGAAGAAATGCATTTTAGTGCAAAACAATGGAGTTCCAGCCTGGCTTTTATCAAGGATGAACATCTTTTTTTTGAAGACATGCTGAGGGAATATACCCTTCCTATTATTGAGTCTAATCTGGTTACAGAAGTCAACTCCGTAATTGATCGTCTCAAAAAATCAAAAAATGAGATGGAAGCTTTAACCAAAAAGGTTAACCAGCATCAAAATGGCCTGGATATCCTGGTTGACGGAAAAGATCAACCCGAAGAAGAGAAAAAATATAAAGAAGAGCACCGGCAAATTATGAAGGAGATGAATGGCTTTTCAGACACCTATAAAGAATTAAAAAAAGATATCTTTGAGAAGATATCAGGAGCTTTAAAAAAACAAAAGCAAAAAAGACTTTTAAAATAATCCTACAGTTCATCCGTAAAAACACTGGCTCTTATGCGATATATCCTTCCGGTAATTTTGCTTCTAATTACTGCCTGCAGTTCTACAAGATTAGTAGAATCCCATTCTCCATACAGGCCGGAGAAGCCAAAGATTGAAAAAATATTAATTATTGGGATGACGCCCTTAACTGAATTCAGAGAGGCTTTTGAGACTTCCCTTGAAAAGGAATTTAATAAGAGTAATGTTGAAGCAGTGGCCAGTATCAGGGTTTTGGAAGATATGCATGCCCCCGGAGAAAGCACTGAAAAACAATTAAATAAGCTGGAACAATATTTACTGGATGAAGGCTATAACACGGTTCTTCTAAGCAAGATAATTCAGGTAGAATCTCACAAAGATCTTAGGTCCAGTCTTTTTAATGTTAAAGGTAGTTACCGAAGTTTTAAAAGTGATTATTATTCAAATCAGGGAATTTTTCATGAAGACAACATCAACGGCACTTCTAAAACCTACCATACTCAAACCTCTGTTTATACACTTCCTAAGGATAGGCAAAGAGAGCTTCTATGGCAGGGAGAGATCGACCTGAAAAACCCTAAAAGAATAAAAAAGACTATTAATCAGTATGTAGATTTACTTGTTGCCAGTCTGAAATGGGATGGTGTTCTTCCATAATACTTAAAATAAACGAAAACCTTTTCGTGACTAATCTGGTATTTTGGACTGCCAAATTAGCAGTTTAGTGGATAGGCATAGAAATACTCTATCGTCAATAGGGAGACTCAATAGTTGTTTTTTACCATTTCATTATCGGGGGATGAACTTCAGACATAAGCTGCCTTCAAGGTTCATTGCAGAAATCCAGGCTTGTTCTAAGCCTAAGCTATACCTTGTGTTAACCCCACTCCGGTTAATTCTTTCTAATAAATATAAATCAGTTATAACCTGCTATCAGGAATAGAAACCTTCAAATTGCTTTAACTTACTGATGATTCAGGCTGAATTCAGGCACTTATTTCATAAAGCTGTATGGTCTTTGTTCCATAAAGCATGAAAGAATAGTAATTACAGGTGAAATACCTTTAAAAAATTAACCAAAAAAACAATACATGAAAGTATTACTTATTGGAGCCGGAAATATGGGACTTACTTATGCCGAAGGAATGGCAAAGTCCAGCTTATTAAATCGCAGAAACCTAATGATCTTTGATAAATCTGCTGATGTTATCACCAGATTGAGCAAAATAGATCATTTTGATGTTTACGATGACATTGAAGAGTGTCTACCGGAAGCCGATATTGTTTTCTTAGCAGTAAAGCCATATCACTGCGATAGCCTTTTCGAAGAAATTAAACCTATGGTAAATAAGGAACAAATTTTTGTTTCTCTTATGGCAGGAGTTACCATTGCTAAGATCCAGGAAGGTCTTGGAGTTAAAAAAGTAATCAGGTCTATGCCTAATCTTCCTGCTCAGGTAGGGAAAGGAGTGACTTCTTATACCGAGTCAGCAGAAGTTTCCCGAGTAGAATTATTAATGATTAGAAATCTCCTGGATACGACCGGAGAGTCTATTCATGTTGAAACTGAAAACTTTATTGATGCTTCTACAGGAATCTCAGGTAGTGGCCCGGCATATGTTTTTTATTTTATGCAGTCTATGCTGGAAGCAGCTTTAAAAATGGGCTTTTCCAAAAACGACTCCAAAATATTGGTAAGCCAAACCTTTGAGGGGGCCGTAAAATTATTTAATCAGTCTGATCTCTCTCCCGAAACCTGGATGGAACGCGTAGCCTCAAAGGGAGGAACTACCCGTGCCGCCCTGGATTCTATGGAAGATAATAATGTTAAAGAGCTTATTAAAGATGCGGCCTATGCCGCGTTTGACAGAGCTGTTGAACTAGGTAAAGAGTAAAGATTAAATTTTTATTTCAAAAAAGAAGAAATGGATAAAAAGAGAATAGTTGTAAAAGTTGGTACAAACGTGATGACCAACAAAGACAATAGAATTCTGCAACCTATATTAAAAAACCTTGTAGAACAGATCTCAGTTTTGCATGAACAGGATGTAATGGTAGTATTAGTATCATCAGGATCTGCAATTGCCGGGAAGGAAATCCTCGGAGAGATCAAAATCACAGATCCCTCCAAAAGAAGACAGGTATTTTCCTCGGTAGGCCAACCCAGGATGATGCGCCACTATTACAGTTTATTTCATGACTACGGAATGCGCTGCGCTCAGGTCCTGGCTACAAAAAGAGACTTTAGTCCGGGAATTCACCGGGAAAATATGATAAACTGTTACGAATCTTTATTATCTGAAGGGATTATCCCTATTGCCAATGAAGATGATGCAGTTTCGGTAACCATGTCTATGTTTTCTGATAATGATGAGCTGGCCAGTCTAGTTGCCGAATTAATTCAGGCAGATTCCCTCATCATCCTTAGTGATACAGAAGGACTTTATACCGGGCACCCGGATCATGAAGATTCTGAAAAACTGAATAAGGTTCAGATTGACCAGAATGTAGAAAAATATGTTCAGGAATCTGGCAAAGGTGAAGGTGAAGGTCGCGGCGGAATGGAATCCAAGATCAAGATCGCTAAAGGAACTGCGGCTAAAAATATCACCACTTATATTGCCAATGGAAAACGTCCTAATGTAATCCTTGATATTATGGAAGGAAAGCCTGTAGGTACTAAGTTTACCGCATAATAGATTAATAGAAATAAGAAAAAACTCTTAAAATGAAGTTGATAAAAACCGAAACCAAAAATAATGTGCTAAAATCCATGATGAATATCCTGGATAAAAGGCGCAAAGATATTATTGAAGCGAATAAAAAGGACCTGGAAGCTTTTGGAAAAAGCGATCAGGCGATGTACGACAGACTAATCGTTGATGAGAAAAAAGTTGATTCAATGATTCAGTCTGTTAAAGAGGTAATGGATCAGGAAGATCCCGTGGGAAAAACCATCGAACACCGACGGCTGGACACCGGATTGGATATCACCAATAAAACCGCGCCCTTCGGCACAATAATGATCATTTACGAATCCAGACCCGATGTTACCATCGAGGCTGCGATGCTGGCGTTTAAAGCCAACAATAAAATTTATCTAAAAGGCGGAAAAGAAGCCTTTCACAGTAATAAGATCCTGGAAGAATGCTGGCACGAAGCCCTTCAGGAAAACGGCCTGGAAAAAGACTGGATAGAAATGCTGAAATTAGACCGCACCGAAACCCAGGAATTCCTTAAAAATCCCCCGGTACATATTGACCTTATCGTTCCGCGTGGTGGAGAGCGTTTGATCGCTTTTGTAAAAGAACACGCCACGGGCGCCGTTCTGGTAAGTGGCCGTGGGAACAATTTCCTATATGTTTCCAAAAACGCCGATTTTGAAACCGCCAAAAAGGTTATGCTTAACGCAAAGATCGATAAGATCTCCGGTTGTAACGCGTTGGATAAGGTTCTTATAGACAGGAACATTCCGGGATATGAAGATAAGCTGAAAGAACTACAGCAAATGTTCAGGGAGAATGAGGTTAAACTTTTGGTAGATGATGAAGTTTCAAACGTCTTAAGCGATGAGGAAAAAGTTCCTTCTGAAGATACCTGGTATGAAGAATTTCTTGCTATGAAGATCGTACTCGGTAGTATTGACGGATTGGATAAGGCTGTTGACAAGATCAATAAATATTCAGGAGGTCACTCGGCCGTAATTATCACTACCGATAACGACGAAGCTCAAACTTTCATGGAACAGGTTGATAGTGCAGCTGTATACCATAACGCCTCTACCCGCTTCACCGATGGTGGTCAAATGGGCGTGGGCGCAGAGTTGGCTATTAGTACCGATAAACTTCACCACCGTGGTCCGCTGGGATTAAAACAGTTGGTTACCAATAAATATTATGTTTTAGGTGAAGGCCATATTAGAGAATAGACTTTAGTTTCAATCTGAATAAACCACCGTTTTTAAGCGGTGGTTTTTTTATATCCCCTATAAATTAACCCTTCAAATGTAACTTTTTCCCTATTCCCGAGTCTAACCTTTAAAATTCAACATTACTGATGAAAAAGTTTTTATACACTTTTGCCCTATTAGGCACACTGTATTCATGTAAAACCACTGAGGTTCAACCCGAACCAAAACAACCTGTTGTCGCTACCCTGGACCTCGTCAATGTTGAAGATGATAAGGTTAAAGTAAGTGTGAACCCCGATAGATTAACCGCAGAAGAAATAGAATTCAACATTCCCAAAACCGTTCCCGGGAC
>DATISX010000260.1:0-7547 GCA_035468275.1 Salegentibacter sp. | reverse complement strand
GGCAGAAAGTCTTCCCAAAGATTATGGTTAAGTTGTTAATTCATGCCATCTCAATTTTGTAGGTTGCTGTTCTTTACGCGCTTTCAATCAAAAATGGTGCGTCAAAGGTTGGGAGGAAAATGTACAATCTAATATAGCACTTAATTTAATAAATAAGGTTTAGAATTTGTTATCGGCTTAAGGCAGGGAAGATAGCAAGAGGGTAAAAGGCAGAGCGATGTTAGGTAGTTATTCCCCCTTTGATTTCAGTTATTTACAAAAATAATAATGATGAATATTTAGTAAATTTCCAGGAAATGCCTTAGTAGGCCCTATGCCGTTAGCTTGAATCGATTCTTTTTATTCAAAGTTTCTTATGGAAAACGGATTTCAAAGCCCATTAGCCGTTAGCCGATGTTTTACTTTGGATTTTTAAGTTTTAAGTTGGTGAAAATATTGATCTTTTTAAAAATAAAAACCGCCTCCATTTGTGAAGGCGGTTTCTAACCAAACCAAATAAAAAGGACCAGAAATAGCACCACTTCCGGCCCCTTAAATGAACAAGCTTTATCAACCGAAGTTGATTTCGATATAAGTATAAACCAGCAATTTCAATTCCCTGAAAACCTTAAAATGTTTGGTAAGCGTTTGCTTGAAGATCAGGTGGTCTTTGAGGTAGAAATTTTCACATTGCACATCATCACACTCTATCAAACCTTCTTGCTTTAATTTATACTCCTGAAAGGTTTTAAGATGAAAATCATTTATCTCCCTGATACTTTTCAGCTGATTTTTCAGATACTTAGAATCTTCAAGATTAATCTTAAACTTTAAATCTTCACTAAA
This sequence comes from Salegentibacter sp., assembly GCA_035468275.1. Taxonomy (GTDB): domain Bacteria; phylum Bacteroidota; class Bacteroidia; order Flavobacteriales; family Flavobacteriaceae; genus Salegentibacter. The sequence goes on along the minus strand of DATISX010000260.1, from coordinate 6,722 downwards.
TTCTGAATTAAGGAGTTTTGCATAGAAGTCAGCTTCAATAGCTGTACTTTTTAACCGGTCTTCCCATTCTGAAGATTCAGATTCGATGCTTAATAATTGTACCTGCCTCTCATCGTAATGATCCTGAAATTTATCTATCATCATTCTTTTGTTTCTAGTTTTAATTCCTGCTGGCGCACATCGTCAATACTAATAATATTTTCCCCTGTCGGAAAATTCCACTTTAGGGTATCACCTTTAGCGTAACCAAATAATGCCAGTCCCATCGGAGCGAGGATAGAAATTTTATTCTGCCTTATATCGCTTTTCTCAGGAGATACGATCTGGTATTCCCGGGAAGCGCTGAAGGGGGTGCTTATGCTTACCACCGAGTTAAATCGTATCACATCAGCGGGCATTTCCTTGTTGCTTAAAAACCGGGCATTTTTTAATTCCTCACTTAATTTAAGTATAGAAATTTTATAATTTTCATCCTTATAATATTGAGCCATTGAGATTATACGGTTCAGCAGTTCCTTCTCTTTTTTTTCAATTATTATCACACCGTATTTCATCTTTTCTGTTTTAAATTATTAATTAGGTCTAAGGGAAAATACCTCTTTGGTTATACGCCGTTTCAATCCTGGAGATCGCAATCACATAAGCCGCGGTTCTCCAATCGTTTTGAGATCTATCCACTTCCTCCTGAACTTTCCTGAAAACCTGAAGTATCTTCTTTTCCAATTTGGTCATTACCTCCTCGAGTTCCCATAGTTCACCGTTACGGTTTTGCAACCATTCAAAATAACTGCCTATTACTCCTCCTGAATTACATAGGATATCCGGAATTACGGTCACTCCTTTTTCAAGAAGGATGTTCTCTCCTTCAGAAGTTGTAGGACCATTAGCGCCTTCAGCAACGATAGAGGCTTTTATCATATAAGCATTATCGTCAGTGATTTGATTGCCAAGGGCGGCAGGGATAAGAATATCACACTCCAGACCGAAAAAGCTAGCGGGATCAATTTCCTTAGCACCAGAAAATCCTTTTATGGAGCCTTTTCGGGGGCTGGAGTGTTTTGATAATTCTTCAACTGCAATACCGTCTTCGTTATACAGGGTGGCATGTGCATCCTGAACGGCAATTAATTTTGCGCCGTCTTCTGTTAAAAATTTGGAGGCCCAATAGCCAACATTTCCAAATCCCTGAACGATAAAAGTTTTTCCTTCCAGACTCTCGCCTTTCGATTTCACTAATTCTTTTGTGGTAAGATATACCCCAAAACCGGTTGCGCGGTCCCGTCCTTCAAGTCCGCCTGAACCCACAGGTTTTCCGGTAACTACGTGCTGATTTTGTGATCTTTCCGAAGTAGAAATGGTAGACATATAAGTATCTGCAATCCAGGCCATAGTTTGGGCATTGGTATTTACATCAGGAGCTGGGATATCATGCTCCGGGCCTATATTCTCTCCCAGGGCATAAGTGAACCTTCGGGTAATTCTTTCCAATTCAGCATCAGAGTAATTTCTTGGATCTATTTGTATTCCCCCTTTTGCTCCTCCGTAAGGAAGGCCTGCCAGAGAGGTTTTCCAGGTCATCCACATAGCCAAAGCCTTAGCATCTTCTACATCTACAGTTGGATGATAACGAAGTCCGCCTTTATACGGGCCTAAGGCATTATTATGTTGCACTCTGTATCCGGTAAAAACCTCTACAGTTCCATCATCCATTTTAACGGGAAAATGAACGATTATTTCGTTATTGGTAATCTCCAGTATCTTTCTGATATTAGGATTCAAATCTATGAGATCGGCCGTTTTATTGAATTGTTTCAAGACCGTTTCATACATACTTTGCTTATTGACTTTTTGTATAGTTGTCATATTTTAATTTTTATTGAAAATGTTCACAGTATAATTTTCTGGTTTCTATCCAGACGCAATGATGTCTCAAGTCGCAGTTGAAACATAAACTCTTCAGGAGATCATTACCCGGTTTAGGTGGTTTCTCCAGAACCTTTGCCGGAGCACTTTCAGGCATATTCATAAGTCATCAGTTTAGTTCAGACTACATAATTCAAAGTCTGTGCCCTATAGTATACAAAAGGAATAGATGGAGTCTAAGCACCTGTATTCAGGCGTTTTATGAAACATGGGTGAATTGGTTTTTAGGAAAACAGCGGAGTATTTTTACCCGGGTGGAGAGAAATTACCCGGTATTTATTTAAGCTTTTCACGCAGGGTTTTACGGTCAATTCCGAGAAGTTCGGCGGCTTTGGTTTTATTCTGTTGAGTTAAAGCCAGGACCTTGAGAATATGCTGTTTTTCTATTTCTTTCAGACTTACCGATCTGGATTCTTCTTCCGGTAACTGATGCTTTACCCAGGAAGGTAATTGATCTGCATCAATTATATTTTCACTCATTATAATGGCACGCTGGATGGCGTTTTCCAATTCCCGGATGTTCCCCGGCCAATCGTATTTCTTTAGAATTTCGATAGCGCGGGAACTGATTTCAAGCTCTGATTTTCCATACTCTCCTTTATATTTTTTCAAAAAAGTATCTGCCAGAGTAACGATATCTTCCTTGCGTTCTCTTAAAGGGGGAAGACTGATATCTACCACATTCAGCCGGTAATAAAGATCTTCCCTAAAACTTCCGTTTCGCACCATTTCGAAGAGATCGCTATTGGTGGCCGCAATAATTCTCAACTCTACTTTTTCGGTATTTCTGGCGCCCAGCATTCTGACTTCTTTTTCCTGAAGCACCCTAAGCAAACTCACCTGAACTGCCTGGGAAGCGGTACCAATCTCATCCAGAAATATCGTTCCTCCATTGGCAGCCTGAAAATATCCGGGCCTGGTTTCATTAGCCCCGGTAAAAGCACCTTTTACAAATCCGAAGAGTTCAGATTCCAGCAGATTTTCGGGAATAGCGCCACAGTTAACCGCAATAAAAGGATTAGCAGCATAAGAGCCTTTATAATGAATAGCTCTGGCCACCAGTTCCTTTCCGGTTCCACTTTCTCCCTGAATAAGAATTGTAGCCCGGTTGTTTTTAACCCGCTCTATTAAATCAATTATCTTTTGAAATTCGGGTGACTGACCTACCATCCCGGCGTATGTTTTATCCTCAGAAGTACGGGAATATTCTTTTTTGGGACTTAAAGTGGATTTTTGCAGGGATGTATGAACCGCTTTTAAAAGCTCGCTCTTCGTAAATGGTTTTGATAAATAATCCAGGGCTCCCGCTTGCACCGCTTCAACGGCACCATCTACTGAAGGAAATCCGGTAATAACAAGTTTTGGGAGATCCGGGTAATGATCAGATGCAAATTTTATTAGCTCCATGCCATTGAGCCCCGGCATTTGCAAATCGGTGATGAGCAGTTCTACCAGGCTATTTCTAAGAATATCTATGGCTTCCAATACAGAAGAAGCTTTGTAGACGTGATAATTTTCGGCTTTAAGATTTCGCTGCAGAACTTCTAGCATATCAAAGTCGTCATCTACAATTAGAATATTTTCTTTATAACTCGGCATATTAAATTTTTATAGGTACCCTGATTTTGAAAATCGTTCCACGGGGACTATTGTCCAAAGCTTCAATTTCGCCCTGGTGACTTTTTATAATTCCGTGAACTACGCTAAGCCCCAAACCTGATCCCTCACCCAGGGGTTTGGTGGTAAAAAAGGGCTCGAAAATACGCGTTTTATTTTCCGCAGATATCCCTTTTCCTTCATCTGCAATTTCTATAAATAAATTCAGATCATCGTTCTTTATCTTAATAGTAATCACTGAATCTTTTGGGGAATGGTAAATGGCATTGATCAACAGGTTAAAAAGTACCTGAGTAAGCTGGATTGGATCAATCTTCATTTTTAGGTCGGGTTCCTGTATGCTCAATTGATAGTTGATCTTGGCCTTCTTAAAATTAGGTTTCATCAAATCCAGAGCCTGGGTTATTACAGGTTTTAATTCTGTGAGTTGGATATTTTGGGGCATTTCACAGGAAAAGAAAATAAGTTTCTTTACTACCTCACGGGAGTGAATGGCAGCTTTTATAATCTTTTCCGCATCTTTTTTAATCTGGTTGTCCTTAGTTCTGGATTCTATAAATTCAGCAAAACCAAGGATATTCCCAAGTGGCGTATTGAGCTCATGTGCGATACCTGCGGTTATTTCCCCAAGAATACTTAAGCGATCGTTTCTACTGGCAGTTTGCCTGATAAGCTCTTCCTGATGCTTAACATGTTGCCGTTCCAGGAATAGGGTGAGCTCATAGGCAACCCTGTCCAGAAGACGCTGTTCTTCAATCATAAAATGAGCGAGAGACAAATCTGTTGAGGGATAATGCACTCTGATAAAACCAATTTCTTTTTTGAATAGTATTATTTTACTTTCCTGAAAATGGGATTTTTCTGGTATTGGGTTAGTGCTTTTTGACTGCTCCTCAATTTTGATTTCCACCGTAGCCATGTCAGGAAATCTCCAGGCATTTTTAAGGATGTGAATAATGGCTTCAATAGTATCTCCAACCGAATCGTTATGCTCTCTAATAGCAGACGACACCCTGTATAAACAAGAGAGTTCCTTTATTCGTTCCTGAAGTTTTTCCTCAACGGAGATATTGGAGAGCATATAAAAATTTTGAGTGTGAATTTAAATGAGAACCCTGTCACAAAGATATTACATTTTAATTGAGGTGATAATTGAATGAAGAAAAGAAGGCTTTATTAAGATTAACATATACGCGGAGAATTAAACGATTTGGATTTTAAAAACTTTTTATATGTTTAGCTTATCTCAAACAGAGTCAACATTTAATCCAAAATAAAATGTAAGGTTTATTTTCTATCCTTCTCTTTATAATTGCGACTAGTTCATATTCCTCCAACTTCATGGCTCCCTGGAGAAGATCAGGCAAGAATTCTAAAGCGCTTTGAGCAATATAGCCTCTTAAAAAATTCCAATAAATTTCAGGATCCAAATCTTCCTGGAATGGGATAAGTTATGATTCACCAGGAGAAGTGCCGCAAAGCTGCAACACACAATGCTTCCTATGTGATCCATCCTAGTGGGAAATTGGTTCTCCCACATTAAGGAATAGTTGATTATAACACTAAAAGGTTTAAAGAATTTCCGAAGAATCAAATATGGAAACTAAAAAAGGGAAGGTGAGTTTGACTCACCTTCCCTTTTCTTTTAAGAAACGGTTTTAACAATCTAAAAACTTAAACCCTATTTAATGTCGGGTTCTCACTTTTTAATCCTTGATTATTTTCACTTCGCCCATATTCTCAGGAGAAGAGATTCGACCTAATGCACGGAATTTTTCCAGTGTGAATTCATTTAGCTGGATTTCCTTCTTCTCTGTATTTTTTCCATTTCCCAGCTCATCATAACGATGGAGACCTTTAAGCATCCCGGTATGCGTAACGATCTTATAATCCTTTTGCACGTTAAGATCTTCTTTGTTGACTTTAACATTACTAATCCTGCTACCTTCAGGTTTAGTGTAATCTAAAGTATAACTCACCCCGCTACTTTGCAGCAGGCCTCCCACCACTTCATATTTATCACCTGGTTTTTGATTGGTGGCTGTTTGCTCCAGGGTAGCTTTTACCTGCTCCCCAGTGAGAATAAGAGTTGCCACCTTTGGAGGATGAGGGGAAAGCCGGTAAAGATTTTCCCGTGTAATTTCTCCCAGCAGGGAGACCCCGTATCCCACTCCGGGTAAAAAGGAAATGTCTGCATCATATTCTTCGCGAAGCAAATTGCCCACAAGTTTTTCGAAGGGACTTTCACTTTTATATTGCCTGTCAATTACCTCTGTAGCCGTTGCTATTTTCTCTTCGAGATACTCCTTGTGTGGTGCGCGCAGGTCCAGGATGAGGGATTCCATTTCCGGATCCTTCTTGTAATTGCTTAACCACAATAAATGATGTTGCGCTTTTACTCCTGAGAGTTTGTTGTTGCTAATTTGTAATTCAACTTCTCCCAATGCAGCAGCATCTGCCAGAGCCTGTACTATATAGGTATTGTTTATTTTCTCGGGTTTTGAAATCAGGTCATGGCTGTGCCCGCCTATAATGAGGTCTATATCACTGAATTCTTCAGCGGTTAACCTGTCAATAGCAGTACCCTGATGGGAAAGCAGTACAATAATATCGGCCTTTTCCTTAAGCTCCGGTAAAAATTCACGTATTACCTCATTACCACGGCGAAACTGAAGATCTTCCATATTATCAGTGTTACCGGTAAGGTTTGTATTGTGATAGGCCAAGGAAAGAATTCCTATCCTGGTTCCTTCTATTTCCTTAATAAGGTAAGGATTATTGAAAATGCTTTTTCCGGTTCTGTTGTCTGTTATATTGGCTGCTCCAAAAGGAAATCCAGCAATCTTCATCAGCTCTTCAGTACGTTCTCTGCCGTAATCGAAATCATGATTGCCAAGGGATAAATAGTCATATCCCAGTTTTTTCATCATTGTAATTACCGCTTCCCCTTCGGTTAAATTCCCCAGGAGATCGTCGCTAAAGGTGTCCCCGGAATCCAGTAATAAAACCTTGTCGTCACCCCGGGCATTTCTCAGTTCCTTCACTGCCGTAGCCAATACTGCAAAACCTCCGATTTCAGCCTCTTTTTCAAAGGTTAACAAAGTATCCCTCTCCGGATCTCCGGTCTGGGAGGTTGCACTTCCCAAAGTGGTTTGAAATGGCATATAATTCCCGTGAATGTC
>DATISX010000259.1:0-7529 GCA_035468275.1 Salegentibacter sp. | reverse complement strand
CGATGAATCCCTGGAAGTAATGGCGAGAATCAGGTACAGGCAACCACTTCAGAAAGCCACTCTTCACCAAACCGAAAACGGAATGTACGTGGTTTTTGAAGAGCCACAGGCTTCTATTACCGAAGGACAATTTGTTGCCTGGTATGATGGGGAGGAATTATTAGGTTCGGGGGTTATTTCTTAAATTCGGGAAAAATTAAACAATGCCCGAAAACAAAATCACCTCACTTTTCAATATAAAATACCCCCTCATCCAGGCAGGAATGATCTGGGCCAGCGGGTGGCGACTTGCCAGCGCGGTAAGCAATGCCGGCGGACTTGGAATTATAGGCGCCGGTTCTATGTATCCGGAGATCCTTAGAGAACACATTCAAAAGTGCAAAAAAGCAACCGATAAACCTTTTGCGGTGAACGTGCCTATGCTTTATCCCGATATCGAAAAACTAATGGAGATCATCGTGGAAGAAGGTGTAAAAATCGTCTTTACCTCGGCCGGAAATCCTAAGATTTGGACAAAGCATTTACAGGAAAATGGAATAAAGGTAGTTCACGTGGTGAGCAGTGTGAAATTCGCTCTTAAATCGGAAGAAGCCGGTGTTGATGCTGTTGTCGCTGAAGGATTTGAAGCAGGTGGACATAACGGTCGAGACGAAACCACCACGTTTACACTGATCCCGATGGTGAAAGAAAAAATTAAAATTCCGCTGATTGCCGCCGGAGGAATCGGTACGGGTCGGGGAATGCTGGCAGCGATGGTACTGGGCGCGGATGCCGTACAGGTGGGAAGCCGTTTTGTAGCTTCAAATGAAGCTTCTTCTCATTCAAATTTTAAGGAGATGGTGGTAAAGGCTGGCGAAGGCGATACCATTTTAACGCTTAAGGAACTCGCCCCGGTGAGATTATTGAAAAATAAGTTCTATCAGGATATTGAAAGAATGTATCAAAGTTCACCTTCAAAAGAAGATCTAATCAAATTGCTGGGAAGGGCACGGGCTAAAAAAGGGATGTTCGAGGGAGACCTGGAAGAAGGCGAGTTAGAAATTGGTCAGATAGCCGGACTTATTCACGAGATAAAACCCGCAGCAGAGATCGTAAAAGAAATGATTGAGGAGTTTGAAACCGCTAAAATGGAAGTAGCGCAACTTTAATCCCGGTAGGCCCTTAGTTTAGCTAATTCCTCTGTAACGAGTTTTCTCCAGCCAGCTTCAACCTCTTTATTGGTGCTGTGTTTGGTTTCAACATCAAATAGGTTCTGCATCGCCACCCGATCTTTTTCGATGTTTTCATAAAGCCTATTCAAATCCCGTCTAATATTTCTACCGGGTTCATATTCATGAATAGCTTTGCGAAGTTTCCGCGCGTGAAGTTCAGAAATATCAAAGTGAAGTTGTTCGTGTCTCAGAAGATAGACATCCTCCTTATTATCTTTCACCCAGCTGAGCTGAGGAAAGAAATTGCTAACCACTTCATACTTTAAAACCGGCTGCCCGCTTTCGGTGCTGTAATTCCAGGAAAAAGAAATTCCTGAATTAGTATTGGCCTGGTAAGGCAAAGATTCCTTTGGAGTGCCTTTAAAATCGGCCCAGGAGAGTTTTTTCCCTTCTTCCCATTCAATTTTTTCCTGTTCCTGAGAAAAAAAATTTTCAGCAGCAAAAAGCAAAAGAAGAAAGAAGAAAACTTGCCTCATTACGAGGAGTAATTGAAAGTGATTATTTTTTCAATTTCAGGATGGAGACTCTGTAATACAGGACAGGTTCTCGCGGTATTTTCCAGGATTTTTGTCTCTTTTTCAGAATAAATCTTAGGAAAATTAAGATTCACCTCTATTTTGGAGATTCGGCGTGGGTTTTCGGCCATGATTTTGGTGACTTCTGCTTTAGTTCCCTTAAGTTCAATCTCCATTTCTTCAGCCTTAATTCCCATTACCGTAAGCATACAGGTGGCCAGAGCTGTCGCAACAGTATCGGTGGGAGAAAACGCCTCTCCTTTTCCGTGGTTATCAACAGGGGCATCGGTGATCATTTTACGGCCACTTTGCAAATGCTCAGCTTCTGTTCTAAGATTTCCCTGGTATACAACTTTAGAGGTCATTATTCTATCGGGCTTAGGGTTAGATCTTCGTTAAGTCTCATAATATATAGGGCCTGGTTGTAAAAACCGCCTTCAGAACGTTTGGTATAATAGAATTTGTTCTCGTTATATTCGGTGAAGCCTTTGTGATCTTCAAAAGACTTATAAAGGTCTTCGGCCGAGGCCAACCTTAGTAGGATATCCAGGGTAAGATCGTATCCACGTACCGCATATTGATTTGGTTCTACCCCAAATTTCTCTTGATATTCTTTCAAGAATTCTTCGGAAACTTCTCTATCATATTCCCGGTCTACAGAAGGATAATGCAATTTTAATCTTGCCAGGTGATCATTGGAGACATTATAATTATCATAAGTGCTGTTTTTATCGGTTGTAAACAGAGTGATTTCCAGATCTCTGGCCAAACGATTTAATGCTGAAGTTGCACTGCTCATTGCGCCTACACTGGAAGTCTCAAGAATCACCCAGTTTTCACGACCTTCAACGAGAGAATTCCTAATTTCAGATTCTTTTACATTCCCGGTGGAAGGCGTGATAACACGCGCCGAAGGAAAGATGCTCCTCAAACGCTCTTTCACCTGATAGCCCTGGCCGTCAGCGATAATCACAATGTTTTTGTCACCGCCATTTTCTTCAAGATATTCCAGCATCGCATCCTGGAGCATATTATCGGTAGGCCTTGACTGAAATAGATTATCAAAAGGTCTCATAGATCTGTTTGATAATGGGCTGACCACCGGGATGCCTTTAGGCTCCAACCTTGCCGCAGCCGCTTCAGTGGTATTCTGAAGAAATGGCCCAATCACAGCGTCTACATTGTCGAAATTATTGGTGTTGATGATATTCACAACTTCCCCGGCATTTTGGCGGGTATCAAAGGTTCTAAGTCTGGTAGAAATTCCCAGTTCTTTAGCTTCTTCCAAAGCCATTAAAGCCCCACCGTAAAAATCCAGTGATATACGTAATACTCTTTCAGTCTGAATAGCCTTTTTATAATCTCCCAAAGAATCTGAAGCAATCTTATGTAAATTAAAGGGTAACATTAATGCGATTTCTTTAGTCTCGCGGTTACGAATCATATTTTTAAGATCAAGCTTTTTAGAGGCAAAATTTTCTTCTTCCAGCTTATCGGGATCATTTAATTCAACAATTTCAGATTCATCAAGATTACCCATTCCTTCGCCCTTATTTGGTACTTTCAGCACCATCCCGGTTTTAAGTCCCTCTTTTAAAGCAGGATTTAAAGCTATAAGAGAATCCTGTTTCACATCGAACCGATTGGATAAACTGTATAGTGTTTCTTTAGGCTGAACTTCGTAAAATTCAAATTTATCACCGGTAAGAATTACCGGCTGATCGAGAACCTTGGTGCCCACCCTTATCATAACGCCCGGGTGTAATACGTCTACTTTCGGGTTCAGAGCTTCAAGCTCCTTAACGGTAAGACCGTATTTACGGGCAATTCCATATTTGGTTTCTTTGGGAAGCACCACATGTTCCCGGGTTTCGGTAATCTGACTTTTTATATCGGCACTTGTTCTTCTTTCGGGAACTGCCGGTGCTTTCTCCAATCCTCCAACCGCAATCCTGATCTCTTCGCCGGTGCGTAATTCGGCAGAATACAAATGGGAATTATAGCGTTTTATATCCTCTATACTAACCTCATATTGTTTTGAAAGGCTGTAAAGGGTTTCTTTGCGTTTTACCTTATGGGTTTTAAAACTTAGATCTTCACTTTCTTCGGCAGAAACATTAGCTTCACTTACAGGAATTACAAGTTTTGTGGATACGTCAATTCCGTTTTTGGCATCCGGGTTGTATTTATAAATAGCATCTTCGTTAATATTATAGGATTTGGCTATGCTATAAATTGTCTCTCCGGGTTTTACTTCATGATATTTATACTCCTGCCCAAAAGCCGAAGCACTAAATAACTGAAAAGCAAAGAACAAAACTAAAAGGTATCTCATAACTATGTTTTTTATCTTCTAAAGCCTATTCCCATTCAATTGTAGCAGGAGGTTTAGAACTTATATCATATACTACTCTATTAACGCCTTTAACCCGATTTATTATGGAATTAGAGGTTTTTTGCAAAAACTCGTAAGGCAGATTCACCCAATCGGCAGTCATCCCATCGGTAGATTCTACCGCCCTAAGGGCCACTACTTTCTCGTAGGTTCTTTCGTCACCCATAACTCCAACTGAACTCACCGGAAGCAGAATCGCTCCTGCCTGCCATACTTTATCATACAACATCCAGTCTCTTAGACCCTGAATGAAAATATGATCTACTTCCTGCAAGATACGCACTTTCTCTGCGGTAATATCTCCCAGGATTCTGATGGCCAGCCCAGGACCGGGAAAAGGATGCCTTCCTAGCAATTCCTTGTCTATCCCAAGCTCTGCGCCCACTCTTCTTACCTCATCTTTAAAAAGCATCTTAAGAGGTTCCACGATCTTTAATTTCATGAAATCGGGTAAACCTCCAACGTTGTGATGCGACTTAATTGTTGCTGAAGGCCCTCCATTAACAGAAACCGATTCAATAACATCAGGATAAATAGTTCCCTGGGCCAGGTAGGTTACGTCTTTAATTTCGTGCGCCTCATCATCAAAAACCTCAATAAAGGTATTTCCAATGGCTTTTCGCTTTGCTTCAGGCTCGCTAATCCCTTCAAGGGCTTTCAGAAATCGTGCCGAAGCATCTACTCCCTTTACATTAAGCCCCATATCTTTATATTGGTCCAGAACACTGTCGAATTCATTCTTCCGAAGAAGGCCGTTATTTACAAAAATACAGTAAAGGTTCTTCCCTATAGCTTTATGCAAAAGCACCGCCGCCACACTGGAATCAACGCCGCCACTAAGACCAAGCACAACTTTATCGTCTCCAATTTTCTCCTTTAATTCAGCCACCGTGAGATCAACAAATTTTCCGGGAGTCCAGGTTTGAGCTACTCCTGCTATTCTTACCAGAAAGTTCTCCAATAATTGTTTCCCATCAGTAGAATGGTAAACCTCGGGGTGAAACTGAATCGCGAAGGTATCTTCCCCATCAATACGGTATGCCGCATTCAGCACATCGGTAGTACTGGCCAGCCTAACACTGTTTTCAGGAAGTTCCTTGATTGTATCGCTATGACTCATCCACACCTGCGAATTCTCCATGATATCCTCAAAAAGGGGCTCCGAATCTTTGATCACCGAGAGATTGGCGCGACCATATTCCCGGGTTTCAGAAGGCTCCACCTTTCCGCCGTTAAATTGTGCCAGGTACTGCGCACCATAGCAAACAGCCAGCATAGGTTTTTTCCCTCGAATTTGGGAAAGATCGGGATGCGGGGCGTTTTCTGCCCTGACAGAAAAGGGGCTTCCGGAAAGGATAACCGCTTTAAATTCTGAAAGATCTTTAGGAATTTTGTTGTAGGGGTGAATTTCGCAGTAGATATTTAGTTCTCTAACGCGCCTTGCAATAAGCTGCGTGTACTGCGAACCGAAGTCTAAAATTAGTACGTTTTTTTGCATAGACAAAAGTAATAATTTGAGGCAAAAATAAAATAACCGGAGGGTTTATTTTCTATCTTTATACTTAACCCTTATTTTTCATCCAATGAAGTATCTAAGCGCTGTAATTTTCGCCATTGCTATAGTAATTGCTGCCTGGTTTTTGGGCAATTCTTATGTTAGCCGTGCCAACCCGGACGGAGTCATCTCGGTAACCGGCTCGGGAAGTGAAAATTTCACTTCAGACCTTATCGTTTGGGAAGGCAGTTTTAGCCGGATGAATCCAAACCTGGAACAGGCTTATAAAGATCTTGACAGCGACAAGGAAACCGTAAGAAATTATCTTATAGAGAAGGGTATTGCGGAAGAGAATATTGTCTTCAACTCGGTCCAGACGTCAGAACAGCGGGAAAATCAATATCAAAACGGAAATTATGTGGGTAGTATCTTCCAGGGTTACCTGCTTACTCAAAATGTAAAGATTGAAGCTTCCGAAGTAGAAAAGGTAGAGGAAGTTGCCAGAGAGATCACTGAATTATTGAATAAAGGAGTACAATTCAACTCCACACCTCCCAGGTATTACTATACGAAACTTGCCGATCTTAAAATTGAGATGATCTCCAAAGCTACTGAAGATGCACGCCTAAGAGCTGAACGAATTGCCGAAAACAGCGGGGGAAGTTTGGGCAAGCTAAAAAATGCGAGTATGGGAGTCTTCCAGATCACCGGACAGAACAGCGGGGAAGATTACAGCTGGAGCGGCGCTTACAACACCGCCGATAAAAGAAAAACCGCATCAATTACAATGCGGTTAGATTATGAGATAAACTAAAAAATTCTATTCTCCCGAACTACTGCTGATTACATCCCGAAAGATCTGCCAGTCACCATCAACATTTTTCCATAAGGTCATAAAATTACCGTAATCGGCTTCCTGTCCGTCTGCAGTAAAAATCTTATAGCTACCCATTTCGGTGGCATAGTCGCCATGGTGAAAAAATTCCTCACTTTTAAGTTCCAGTTCCATAGCGTTTTCAGTCATTGGCTCATGTGCTTTTGCAATGCCCTCCCGACCGCTAATAGGTTCGGCACCGGTAATCTTCATGCTGGCATCTTCAGCAAAATAGGAAGCAAAGCCCATAGGGTCACCGGCATTTAATTTCTGGACCATCATTTGAGTTTTTTCATGGATCTTCTCCTCAACTTGCCCAGGATCGGTTTGTGACTGGCTACTTAAACTTATAAGAAAGATAAGTAGCGATAAACTAATTGCATTTTTCATATTAGTTGGTTTTAAAAATTACTGTTTAGGGTAGGTAATACAAAAAATGAGGCCGACTAAGATTTGCTTCTGAAGTATAAAGTATTAAATATACAAAAAAGAGGTTAAAAAACTAATAAACAGTTCTTTAACCTCTTTACAGAATAATATTATTTCTTTCCTTTTATTTCAGCGTGTCCAGAATCATATCGATGTCGTTTTCGGTAGTATCAGGATTGATGAAACAAAAACGCACCACGGTTTCCCCGTTCCAGGTGGTTGGGGTGACAAGGGCAAAACCCTCGCGATGATTTTTGTATGTCCAGTCGCGATACATTTCAGGAGTCCAGCCTTTTCTTTTAAATAATACCACAGAAAGGCTTGCCGGTCTCATCAACTCAAAGTGATCGTCTTCTTTTACTTTCTTTTCGGCGATTTGGGCCAGTTCTATTCCGCGTTCAATCGCCTGCCGGTATTTGTTGGTACCGTGCATGGCCAGCGAAAACCAAAGCGGCATGCCACGCACCCTTCGGGTTAGTTGTATCTGGTAATCTGCCGGATTGAAGCCACGTGCACCTTCATCCTTAAATATTTCAAGATAGGCACCCTTTTGAGAGTGAGCATTTTTTGCCAGTTCCATATCCCTGTAGATTACCGCGCCACAATCGTA
>DATISX010000258.1:0-14301 GCA_035468275.1 Salegentibacter sp. | reverse complement strand
GCTCTTGAAGTTTGGGAGAAGAACGCTGCAGATCTAAAACTCATCAACCTGGAAACCAGCATTACCACTAATGATAAACCCTGGCCGGGAAAAGGCATTCATTACCGAATGCATCCACAGAATATAGAGCTACTCACCGCTGCTAAAATAGACCACCTAAGTCTTGCCAATAATCATGTTCTTGACTGGGGCCGAAAAGGCCTGGAACAGACCATGAAAAGTCTGAAAATTGCAGGAATCAATTTTTCTGGAGTTGGAAACAATGAAAAGGAGGCAGCAGTAGCTTCGGTCCTGGAAACCAGAAAAGGTCGGGTACTTGTTTTTTCCTACGGAATGCCCAACAGCGGAATTTTTGACAACTGGGCTGCAGGGTCCGATCGTTCGGGAGTTAATTTTCTTCCGGGGATGAGCGACAGAGAAATCAGCAAAATAAATGATCAAATCTCAGCACAAAAGCATCCCGGAGACCTGGTGATTATTTCCGTACACTGGGGCGGAAACTGGGGTTATGAGATTTCTGATCGGCAACGGGAATTTTCCCACCAACTAATAGACCAGGGAATTGTTGATCTGGTCTTTGGTCATTCCTCGCATCATCCTATGGGAATTGAGGTTTACCAAAACAAATTAATAATCTACGGCGCCGGAGATTTCATCAATGATTACGAAGGCATAAGCGGACACGAAGAATACCGCAGCGATCTTAGGCTGATGTATTTTCCGGAGATAGATATGGAAACCGGAGAATTAATAGCATTAAAATTGGTGCCAATGCAAATGAAAAAATTAAGATTAAATAAAGTGTCGGACAAAGACCTAAACTGGCTTCGTAAAATTTTGGAGCGGGAAGGTAAAAAGTTAGGCACTGGTATTAGGAAGGATAAAGAAAACACACTCTGGCTGGATTGGTAACTAACTTTAAAAAGATTCCTCTTAACCTGATCCTCCTCATAAAAAATTAGCGACTTAATACGGATATTGGATCCTGAAATCAATTTAGGACATTTCTGTAACCGCGGTTACAGTTTAAAAGCCTGACAATACCTAAATTCAAAAGGTGGTGTGACTATCAAAGACGGCAATTATGAAAGCTAACATTATCGTACAAAATCTCAGGAACAGCGGCGCTGCTCAGTTAATTTTAAAAAAGGTTTCGGTTATTCCCGGCCTTAGTGAAATAAATATTGATCCGGAGCGCTCAACAATATCCTTCAATTATAAATCGGAAGAAGCGGTTTTCAGCCTTTTAAAGATCTTAAAGAATCTGGGGCACCCTTTTATGGCATCCCGACGTTCAGTGAGAGATCAGAATAACAATAAAATACTAACATAATACCTAAGCAATGAAGTTACTGGGAATGATAGGAGGTACCTCCTGGCACTCAACGATTGAATATTACCGACTCTTAAATCAGTTAGCCGGAGAAAAAATTGGCACCGATCAAAATCCGCCGCTCTTATTATACAGTCTCAACATACAATTAATGCGAGAGCAGAATTTAAAAGCCATAAACGCCGCATATCTGGAAATCGCGAAAAAACTGGAAGCTGCAGGAGCCGGAGCAATTATAATTTGTGCAAATACTCCGCATATGGTTTATAGTTATGTTCAGCCGAAAATCAATATTCCTATTCTTCATATTGCTGATGCGGTTGGAATGGAGGCGCAAAGGAAAGGTTATAAACGCCTGGGCCTGCTTGGCAACAAACCCACAATGACCAAAGGCTTTCTTCAAAACCGACTTAAGGATATATACAACATTGAAGTAATCATCCCTGAAAATGAATACCTGGAAGAATGCCATGGCTTTGTATCAAAAGAACTTACCCAGGGAAAATTCACCGACGAAGCAAGGTCTTTTTTCATGAACCAAATAGAAACTCTTCAGAAAAAAGGCGCCGATGCCATAATTATGGGTTGTACCGAATTACCCATTCTTATTCCTCAGGATAAAACTGATATTCCTTTACTGGAAACCACCGATCTGCATGCACAAATGGCCGTAGATTTTATATTCGAAAATCAGGACTAGTTTTACAATAATTAGTCTTCTTCAGTCCCAAAAAGGTCGGGAGAATCTGAATTGCTGCAACGAACCCTAAAATGATAGGGATCCAGGG
Organism: Salegentibacter sp.; assembly: GCA_035468275.1. Classification (GTDB taxonomy): domain Bacteria; phylum Bacteroidota; class Bacteroidia; order Flavobacteriales; family Flavobacteriaceae; genus Salegentibacter. The sequence goes on along the minus strand of DATISX010000258.1, from coordinate 12,180 downwards.
CGTCGGGCCCGTCAAACAAAGCACGAACGTCTTCATCGGTAATGACGCCGGCTCTTATAAGTTCTTCTTCAGAATTACCAAACCCGGGAAGTAGATTTATTTCCAAATAATATTCATCAAGGCCCGGACCATCGGGTAGTTGCAAACAAAGTGTTGTAGCCCCTTCGGTCGAAACTCCATTTTCAAAATCATCTTCAATCCAGATCGCATTTTCAAGTCCGCTGTATAAATTATCGCCTTTTGGATTTTCCGGATCACCGCTGTACTTCCATAGGTCTACTGAAAAATGGGCTGGATAATGTCTTCCGTTCTCATCACAATAATTTCCAAAGATGCAGAATTCGATGATTTCCACACCTTCAATATCAAAAAAGAGATAACCATAGCGATTGACAATTCGGTCATCGAAGCAAATTACATCGAGAGGCACATAAGGCTTACTCCCTGAAATCAAATTAATACTAAGAGGTAATGGATTATCTACCAGATTGGCCAGGTTCCCTGAGGTGTCGTCCATTCGCGGGGCAAGCCAAACTATGTCTTCGTTGGAGTCCAGTACGGTAGCATATTCTAACTGATAGGTTCCCGGAGATAACTGCAAGGAAGGTGATTCCTGGGTGAAATAAACGGGTTGGTCGGTGCCGCCGTTCGGATCGTTGAAAGGAATTTGATTGATTGGGATGCGAACCGGAGCATCCATTTCCCCAAGCATTATATTGCCATCCCGCGAAAGTACAATATCCAGAAATGCTGGAATGGCGTTCACGCAATTTTGTGTAAATTCCTCCTGTTCCTGTAAATCCTCGTCTTCCTGTGGATTCTCCACTTCGTAGGATTGCTGATCGCGATCAGAGAATAAAACATCGTTCAGCATAGGACCAAACTGCAGGCTCACGAGATCTTCGGCCACTGCTGGCTCTTCAATTAGCTCTGAATCTGCGGTACAGGAATTAGTCATAATAAGGAATGAACAAAATGCGGCCAGAAGAGATAGTTTTCTCATAATTTCCAGATTAGCTTAGTTAGTTTTAAACTTTCAAAAGACAGATAAGTGGCAGGAAGATCGGGGGAGATCAAGAAAACACCAAAGATTAAAATTAAGATATATCTATGGAAATGAGTATGGGTGTTTTCCCGTTACTTTAGGATGAAAAGAAGTTATTCTTCTTAAAACCGCTTAAATCTGAAATGCCTCCTTATAAATATCTCTGAACTTATTCCAGAAAAACTAACAGGCTCATATGCAATAAACCATATCTGCTGAAATCTGATAATTAAAAAAGGCACAGAATTGCAGGAATTCTGTGCCTAAATCTTTAATGGAATATTTCTAATACTAATATAATACCCTGAAACGAATTGTTCCTTTTAAACCTTTCAGATCCTTAATCACGGCTTTGTCGTATTCTTTATCAATATCGGTGATCACATAACCTACAGTTTCGTTGGTTTTCAGATATTGCCCAACAATGTTGATATCGTGATCGGCCAAAATACGGTTGATATCGGCCAGAATTCCAGGCACGTTTCGGTGAATATGGATTAACCTGTGGGCATTCTTAAGCACCGGTAATTGTAAATTTGGAAAATTAACCGAATTTGTAGTACTTCCGGTATTGATATATTCTATTATTTTCCCCGGAACGAAATTCCCGATGTTCTCCTGCGCCTCAAGGGTGCTTCCACCAATATGCGGCGTAAGAATCACATTGGGCAATCCGCGGAGTTCAGATTCAAACTCCTCGTTATTCGTTTTTGGTTCCTTTGGAAAAACATCTATCCCTGCCCCCATCACCTTACCGGATTCTATGCTTTCCTTTAAAGCCTGGATGTCTACCACATGACCACGGCTCAGATTAAGGAAAATAACTCCGTCATTCATTTGTGAAAACTCCTCTTTCCCTATCATATTCAGGTTTTCCTTACGGCCATCTACGTGAAGTGTTACAATATCCACGGTTTCCAGAAGTTCCTTCAGACTGTTGCATTTAGTCACATTTCCAAGTGGAAGCTTCTCTTCGATATCGTAGTAATATACATCAAAACCAATAGATTCGGCTACTACCGAAAGTTGAGCGCCGATATTTCCATAGCCGATTATCCCGAGTTTTTTTCCGCGGATCTCAAAACTATTATTAGCCGATTTTTCCCAGCGTCCATCATGCATCAATTTCATCTTATCGGGAAGGTTGCGCATAAGCAGGATGATTTCACCAATTGCCAGTTCCACCACCGAACGGGTGTTACTAAAGGGAGCATTAAATACAGCGATTCCTTTTTTAAGACATTCCTCCAGATCTATCTGATTGGTTCCAATACAAAAAGCACCAACCCCAATGAGTCGGTTGGCATTGTCAAGGACTTTCTTAGTAAGATGAGTTTTAGAACGAATCCCGATCACCGATACATCTTTGATCTTTTCGGCGAGTTCTTCCTCATCCATAGCACCGGGATGAACGCTTACATTGTAGCCCTCTTTTTTCATTATATCTACTGCATCCTGATGCACATTTTCCAGCAATAGGACGTTTATTCTGTTCTTTGGGTAAGAAATAGCTTTGTTCATATTATGTACAAATAAAAATTCATCGAGGCTCGGGGTTATATGGTCGGCTTTTTCCAGCACCTTCTCCCGTTCCACATTTTCAGTAAAAGCATAAAATTTATTAGCCAGGCCGGAGGCCCTGATTTCATAATCGGTATAGCCATCGCCAATAACATACACATCCCCTTTCAGGTTAAGGTGCCGTAGCTGTTCTACTTTTCCGTTATTTGAAGATAAGACATTCTCCCGGTCAAAACCGACGATCTTCCCGTTTTCATCAAATTCAAAAGTATTGGCAAATACATTCTCCGGACGTACCCCGTATTCTTCTACGATAGGAACGATAAACTCCTTGAAACCATTGGAAATAATGTAAATGTTCTCATGATATTCCTCAAAGAACACGCGATTCCGAACAAAGGAAGATGAAACACGTTCCCGCAGGTTTTCAATTAAGGGTGGCAGGTGATCTTTATGAGCTTTTAAAAGCCGAAGACGTTCCTCCAGGGATGTTCTCAAGTCCAGCTCTCCCTTCATTCCAAGATTGGTAAGGTTTTCAACCTCTTTTAGGTTCTTTTCCCTTTCCTCATCCCTGGCCAGAGATATTTCTCCCAATACATCAAGGGCTTCAACCTGGGTAAAAGTACTATCAAAATCAATAATGATATGCCGTTCCATTCAAGATCATTTAGGGCTAAAAATAAAAGCCTAAAACTACGGCTTTTCAGACTTCTGAAAGCTTAGAAAATTCACAAATTTCATTTAGCCGCGCCTTGAAATAAGGATTTTACAGAATTTATAATTCCTATCCTCTATTTGGGTTACACATTAAAGAAATAGTAAAAATCATGGTCTGAAAATAGGTAATTCCCATTTCAGATTGAAAAAATCTTCAGCAGAAACTACAGAAACAAAAAAAAGCCTGTCTTCAGTAAATGAAAACAGGCTTTGATATAGTTAGGATCGAAAATTTACTCTACGATAAACTTTCCTTTCATTAAAGAATAGTGACCCGGGAAAGAACAAATAAAGTCGTAGGTTCCGGCTTCAGGAGCTACAAACTCGATAGTAGCGCTTTCACCACCACCAATCATTTTGGTGTTTGCGATCACCTGATCGGATCCCTGTGGGATGTAATCGTTATCCTTAGCATCCATAGCAGCCATACCGAATTCAGAGATCTCTGTTCCCTGGGTTAAAAGCACCCAGTTGTGCCCCATTTGATTCTTGTCCATTTGCCCAACATGATTCAAAGTAAGACGTACGGTTTGTCCGGCTTCTACTTTGATTTCATCCATGTTAAAACGCATTTGGTCATCTCCTTCAATAGTGATTTCCACTACATCTGCGTCAGAGGCATCTGTAGAAGCAGCGTCACGGGTTTGGGAAGTTTCCTCGGTTGAAGTATTGCCAATAGTCGTTTCTTCATCGGCTTCTTTTTCTTTCTTCTCACCACAGGCAATCATAGCCATAGCTCCAAAGATCAAAACAAATTTGCTTAAATTTTTCATTAGTAAATAATTTTTATGTTCATAATTAATTTGGTCTGGTTCCGCTCTTTGGCAAAACCCGTATCAAAGATAAAAGTATTTTCGTTGGTAAAGCTCGGTTTAAGAAACTTTCCTGTATTATGTTAAAAAGGTTCCTCAAAGGAATTTAAAATCTTCGTACCTTCATGCCGTTTAAACTAAAATAAAACCTTAATGAAGAATTTAATAAAAAACGCCGGAATGCTTGCATTGGTAACGGTTTTTGGCACCAATGCTCTGGCACAAGACAAGGATATGGATAATATTTTATTAGCCGAATGGGAAGGCCCCTATTCAGGAGTTCCAGCTTTTGACAAGATGGAAGTGGATCTTGTAAAACCCGCCATGGAAAAAGCCATGGAGAAACATCTGGCCGAGATCGATGAGATCGCCAATAAACCGGAACCTGCTACCTTTGAGAACACCATTGTTCCTATGGAAAAAGCCGGAAAAGACCTGAGAAGGGCTTTTACTTATTACGGAATTTTTAGTAGTAATATGTCCAGCCCTGAATTCAGAGAGGTTCAAAAAGAACTTTCACCCATCATTTCAGAATACAGCTCCAAAATCTCCCAGAACGAAGCTCTTTTCAAGAGAATAGAAAAAGTTTACGAAGATTCCCGGGAAAACAATTTGGGTTCACAGGAACAAAGGGTTATTGATCTTATTTATGAAGAGTTTGCCATGGAAGGTGCTGCCCTGAATGAGGAGGATAAAAAGCGCTATGCCGGGATCAACAAAGAGCTTTCTCAGCTTTATACCCAGTTTTCAAATAATGTGTTAGCCGAAGAAGAGAATTATGTGGTATTCCTGGAAGAAGATCAATTAAGTGGCCTTCCGGAATCTTATATAAAATCTTCTGCCAGCGCTGCTGAAGAACGTGGAGAACCCGGAAAATACGCGGTAACTAATACGCGTTCTTCTATGGATCCTTTCCTGACCTATTCTGACGAAAGAGAATTGCGGGAGAAAGTATGGAATAATTATTATTCCCGTGGAGATAACGATGACGAGTTCGACAATAACGAGGTTATCAAGAAAATCCTGAAACTCCGCGACGAGCGGGTTGAACTTCTGGGCTACGACAATTTTGCCGAGTGGAGATTACAAAACAGGATGGCTAAAAACCCGGAAAACGCCATGGAGCTTATGGAAGCCGTATGGCCGGCAGCACTAGCCCGTGTAGAGCAGGAAGTTGCCGATATGCAGGCCATAGCCGATAAGGAAGGGGCGAATATCACTATTGAACCCTGGGATTATCGCTATTATGCTGAAAAAGTAAGAAAAGACAAATATGATCTTGACAGCGAAGAGGTAAAACAATACCTGGAACTGGGCAATTTAACTCAGGCTCTTTTCTACACTGCAGGAAAGATCTTTAATTTCGAATTTACTCCCGTTGAAGAAGGATCGGTTCCGGTATTTCACAAAGACGTGAATGTTTGGGAAGTAACCGACAAATCTACCGGAGATCTGATAGGACTTTGGTATCTGGACCCATTCGCGCGTCAGGGAAAACGTTCCGGGGCCTGGGCAACCACTTATCGTAGTTATTCAGAATTACAGGGTGGAGAGCCGGTTTTGGCTTCCAATAATTCTAACTTTATAAAAGCCGCTGAAGGCGAGCCTGTTCTTATTTCCTGGGATGATGCCACAACTTTCTTCCACGAATTCGGACACGCGCTGCATTTCCTTGCAGCTGATGTGAAGTATCCAACCCTTAATGGAGGCGTTAGAGATTACACTGAATTTCAGTCGCAATTACTGGAGCGATGGCTTTCTACAGATGAAGTAATTAACCGCTTCCTTCGTCACCATGAAACTAACGAGGTAATTCCTAATGATTTGGTAAAAAAGATCAAGAATGCCTCTACCTTCAACCAGGGTTTTGAAACGACCGAGTTCCTTGCTTCAGCCTTAATGGATATGAAGTATCACACCACCGATCCTGATGAGATAGAACCAAGGGAATTTGAAAAGAAAACTTTGGAAGAACTTGGAATGCCTGAAGAAATTGTGATGCGTCACCGTTCCCCGCATTTTGGCCACGTCTTTTCAGGCGAAGGTTACGCCACCGGTTATTACGGTTACCTATGGGCAGATGTGCTTACCTCAGATGCTGCTGAAGCATTTAGTGAAGCTCCGGGAGGATTCTACGATAAAAATGTTGCCCAGAAACTGGTAAGATATCTTTTCGCACCAAGAAACGCGATGGATCCCGCTGAAGCCTACAGAAGCTTTAGAGGAAGAGATGCCAAGATAGACGCCCTAATGCGCGATCGCGGTTTCCCTGTTCCGGATTCAGAATAAACAATAAAGTTTTACTGCATAAAAAAAGCCATTAGGAATTAACCTAATGGCTTTTTAATTTATTAAAAGATATGCTTAGAACATCTCTCTTCCGGAAAAATGGAAAGCACCTTCAATAGCAGCGTTTTCATCGCTGTCACTACCGTGAACAGCGTTCTCTCCTACAGAAGTAGCGTATTTCTTTCTTATAGTTCCTTCAGCTGCGTCTTCAGGATTGGTAGCACCAATTAAAGTTCTGAAGTCTTCCACAGCATTGTCTTTTTCAAGAATAGCGGCTACGATAGGTCCACTCGTCATAAACTCCACCAACTCCCCGAAAAACGGACGCTCCTTATGGATCCCGTAAAACTCTTCCGCGTCATCTTTGGTCATTTGAGTCATTTTCATCGCTACAATTCTAAAACCTGAAGCGGTAATTTGATCTAGTATTCCACCAATATGCCCGTTTTTTACTGCATCGGGTTTAATCATGGTGAATGTTCTGTTTCCTGCCATTTTATGCTTTTTAAATTTTGTGCAAAAATAGGTAATTCTCTTCCAAAAGCAAGTTGTTTAATTCTTTATATGAGGATACTCCACTTCATACTGTTGAAGCAGGCTATTCTCTTCTCCCCGCATCTCCATGTGTACCCGCATATTCTTAAGATCGAATTTTAGAAGCCCAAAACTCAAGTCACTTACCACCTCTCCTACTCTATGTTGATTTGGTTCCCCGCTAAAACTGGTATAACTATGGGTAAGTCCGCTCGAGGTGAAATCTACAAGGGGATATTCCAATCCATCAGGTTTCAATTCTGAAAATTCTGAAATATGCCTGTCCCCGCTAAGAAGTATCACATTTTCTGCTTCGGAAACTTCTATAAGTTCCACAAGTCTTTCGGATTCAGCCGGGAAATTCCCCCAGGTTTCAAAACCGTGTTCTTCTGAAATCACCTGAATACTGCTTAGAATTAAATTGAAACTTGCCGTGCTGGTTTCCAATTCTTTTTCCAGCCATTTCCACTGCTCTTCTCCCAGAATAGTTCCTTCCTTATTCTCTTCATATCTTTTTCCGGGAGCTGAACTTGGTTTTAACTCATCTCTGAAATATCGGGTATCCAAAATTATTAATTTGATAGTTCCTTTTGGGGTTTCCAGGAGTTCACTGTGATAAACCCCTTCCCGTTCCCGGCGGGGGTCGTCTTTTGGAACTCCCATAAAGTCCAGAAATAGTTGCTGGCTCTCTTCCTTAAACTCCAATTCTTTTCCTGAGTCATTGAGGCCATAATCGTGATCGTCCCAGGTCCCGTAAACCGGGATAGTATTAGTGAGTTTTTTATATCCCGGAATATTTTGTTGTTGGCGGTAATATTCCTGCATCAGTTGCATATCGGAGGTGTCGGCATAAATATTATCCCCGCCCCAAACAAAAACATCAGGTTGATTTTCCAGAATCGGTTCCCATAATGCTTGGGGAGCTTCCTGCCGGTTACAACTTCCGAAGGCCAGCACAAAATCGTAATCTTTTTCAGAATCTACCTTAGTGGTTTCAGAGGAGCTTCCGCAAGAAAAAAGAATTAAAAGGGGTAAAACTCTAAATATTAATTTCATTTTTTGTTGATTTGCTTCTGCATCAAATTTAAGGATACATTTATTAGTAAAAGTTAATAAATTGTATCTTTAGCCCATAGACTATGATAGAACAAAGCATTTTAGAGATTACCGCCGAGCTGGCCAGGGCCAGGGATATAGTTATTGTACCCCATAAAGGCCCCGATGGTGATGCTATGGGCGCTTCCCTTGCCATGTGGCATTTCTTAAAGGATAAGGGCCATAATCCAAAAGTAATCGCTCCCAATAATTACCCGGATTTTCTTAAGTGGCTTCCCGGAAGCGAGGAAGTAATCATCTATGAAACTGAACAGGAGCGCAGCAACCAGCTTATAGCCGATGCCGACCTGGTTTTTACCCTTGATTTTAACGAACTTAACCGCGCCGGTATTATGGTGCAACCCCTAATAGATTCTCCAGCGGTTTTTGTGATGATAGACCATCACCAGGAACCCACCGATTATGCCAATCATACATATAGTGACGCCACGATGAGCTCCACTTGTGAAATGGTGTACCATTTTCTGAAAAAGCTACGAGCGGGGAATCATATAAGTCCCGAGATCGCGACCTGTTTGTACACAGGAATAATGACTGACACGGGATCGTTCAGATTTAGCGCTACCACCAGCCTTACCCATCGCGTAATTGCCGACCTTATTGACAAAGGCGCTGAAAACTGGAAAATACACAATAAGGTTTACGATACCAATTCAGAAGCAAGAATGCAGCTTTTAGGAACTGCCTTAAGCAACCTGAAAGTATTGCCCGAATACAAGACGGCCTACATAAGCCTTTCCCAGGAGGAACTGGATCGCCACGATTTCAAAAAAGGGGATACAGAAGGTTTTGTAAACTACGGTCTGGCTTTGGAAGGGATCGTTTTCGCAGCGATATTTATTGAACATAAACAGGATGGTATTATTAAAATCTCCTTTAGGTCCAAAGGCGATTTCTCAGTAAATGCCTTTGCGCGTCAGAATTTTGAAGGGGGCGGTCATATCAATGCCGCAGGAGGAAAAAGCGACCTCAGCTTAACAGAAACTCTGGAACGTTTTGAGTCTATTCTTCCGCAGTTTAAAGATGAATTAACAAAATGAGAGTCGGTTTAATACTATTAGCATTACTTACGCTGGGCGCCTGTAAATCGCCCGAGGCTCGCTATCCGGTTAGCCAGAATTCCGGTTCCTACATACGGGAATCAGTTGAGCGCAACAAAGAATTGGTAGCTGCCGAAGAAAGCTATATTAAAGACCTGATGGAAAAGGATTCTACTATAGAATACCTGGCATCCAATGACGGGTTTTGGTATTATTATAACAAGAGAACTACCGACTCCCTGAATACCGAAATGCCGGAATTTGGAGACCTGGTAAAATTCGATTATAGCCTTTCTACACTTGACGATAAGGCTATCTATGCTGAAGGTGAAAAGCCAACCAGGGAATATGCTGTAGACCAGGAGGAACTTTTCAGCGGACTTCGTCAGGGTTTAAAACTCATGAAAGAAGGGGAAACGGTTACTTTCTTTTTTCCATCGCACAAAGCTTATGGTTATTACGGAGACAAAGGAAAAATCGGGACGAATGTTCCGGTTAAGGCAAAGGTTACTTTGCATGATATAAATAAAAATGAATCTAAAAACGACGATTAAATAATGAAAACTACTAACATCTTTATTCTTTTGGCAATGACCTTAACGCTCTTTGCCTGCAATGACAAATATCCCGATCTTGAAGACGGTCTTTATGCCGAATTCGAAACCAATAAAGGCAGCTTCGTAGCTGAACTTTTTTACGATCAAACCCCCATTACCGTAGCGAGTTTTGTTTCCCTTGCTGAAGGGAATAACACAATGGTGGATAGTACTTATAAAAACAAGAAATTTTACGACGGAATACAATTTCACCGAATCATAGATGAATTTGTGATCCAGGGTGGAGATCCTACCGGCACAGGTTCAGGCGGACCGGGATACCGTTTCCCTGATGAAGTAGATACCGATTTTAGCCACGATGCTAAAGGAATATTATCTATGGCAAATGCCGGGCCGGGCACCAATGGAAGTCAGTTTTTCATCACCCTTGGTCCAACGCCTAATCTTGACGGGAGACATACCATTTTCGGAAAGATTGCTGAGGGTCAGGACGTGGTAGATTCTATTGGAAAAGTAGAAACCGACCCAAGCGACCGACCTGTTGATGAAGTAATTATTGAAAAAGTAAACATTATTCGTAAAGGTAATGACGCAAAGAATTTTGATGCGCCTAAAGTTTTAGAAGAAGAACTGGGTGCGCTTAAAGCCGAAGAAGAAGCCGCTAAGAAACGTATGGAGGACGCCATGGCAGAAAATTCTGAAAAATTCAGCGTTCTAAAAGAAGATGCAGAAGAACTGGAAAGCGGACTTCAGATCTATTTTGAAGAAAAAGGCGATGGTGAAAAGCCGGTAGACGGCCAGATGGTAGAGCTTAACTACGAAGGTTATTTCGAGGATGGAAGGATTTTCGACACCAACAACGAAGAACTGTCTCGTGAACTTGGCATATTCAATCAGCAACGCAAAGATCAGGGTGGCTATGAGCCAATGAGCATCCCTTACGGTCCGGAAGCGCCAATGATCCCTGGTTTTAAGGAAGGTGTTCAGCAAATGAAAGTTGGAGATAAAGCCATTCTTTATATTCCTTCACATCTTGCTTATGGGGAGACCGGTGCAGGTGGCGTCATCCCACCAAATGCCGACCTTGTCTTTAGAGTGGAGCTTGTAGGAATGCAGGAATAAGAAATTCAGAAATATATAAATTAAAAAGGCTGCCTGATCGGGCAGCCTTTTTGTTTTTGGTAACTCCTTCTTATTTCTTCGGAATATTCTTTAGAACCTCTATCAAAAACTTCCAGTATTTCTTAGCTGAAGAAATACTTGCGCGTTCATCTGGAGAATGAGCTCCACGAATTGTAGGTCCAAAAGAGATCATATCCATTTCGGGATAGTGATTGCCTATAATTCCGCATTCCAATCCGGCGTGACAGGCTGCAATATTGGCTTTCTCATTATTTTGCTTCTGATAGAGTTCGTCCAAAACTTTCAGAATAGCAGAATCGGGGTTTGGTGCCCATCCGGGGTATTCTCCGGAAAGTTTCACCTTAAACCCGGCTAGCTCAAAGGCAGCTTGCAAACTATGGGCAAGATCGTTTTTAGAAGATTCTACCGAAGAACGGGTAAGACAATTGATCTTCACCTTCCCATCGGCGATCTTTACACTGGCAATATTATTGGAGGTCTCTACCAGGCCTTCAATATCAGGGCTCATTCTATAAACCCCGTTATGCGCCGCAGAAAGTGCTCTTATCACATCCTGCTGATCTTCCACCTTCATCACCTTCGCAGGAACATCTACTTCTGTGATCTCTATATTCAGATTTGGTTCCAGGGAAGAAAATTCGGCTTTAATCTCCCTAACCTTTACTAAAGTTTCATTCAGAAAGGTATCGGTATTAGACCGGTCAATCGCTACTAGGGCCTTGCTCTCACGTGGAATGGCATTTCGCAATCCCCCACCGTCAAATTCAGCCAGGCGTAATCCAAAATCCTTATTGGAATCGTAAAGCACCCGGGTTAGCAGTTTATTGGCATTGGCAAGACCTTTAATAATATCCATTCCTGAATGCCCGCCATGCAATCCTTTTACTGTGATTTTATAGGCTACAGCATTCCCCGGAGTATCTTCCAGCTCATAATCCCGAAGGGCGGTAATATCAACTCCTCCGGCACAGCCAATCCCTATTTCGTCATCTTCTTCGGTATCGAGATTGAGAAGGATGTCACCTTTCAGCATTGAAGGATCGAGGTTTTTAGCCCCGGTCATTCCGGTTTCTACGTCTATGGTAAAAAGCGCCTCAAGTTCAGGATGAGCAATGTCTTTACTTTCCAGGATAGCCATCATACTGGCTGCTCCCAGGCCGTTATCGGCGCCAAGGGTGGTGCCTTTAGCTCTAACCCAGTCTCCATCTACGTACATTTCAATTCCTGAGGTATCAAAATCGAAGTCGGTATCATTATTTTTCTGATGAACCATATCCAGGTGCGCCTGCAGAACGATAGCTTTGCGGTCTTCCATCCCGGCAGTGGCAGGTTTGCGAATAAGTACATTCCCGGTTTCGTCAACCTGGGTTTCCAGCTGAAGTTTATTTCCGAAGTTCTTAATGAAT
>DATISX010000257.1:0-8315 GCA_035468275.1 Salegentibacter sp. | reverse complement strand
AGAACGGGGACACCCTTTTTTGAAAGATTTTCAGCAAGGATTTGTAGGGTTTTAGACTTTCCTGTTCCTGTGGCACCGGCAATCAATCCGTGACGGTTCATTGTCTTAAGCGGTATCTTTACCGCGGCTTCGGCATAGGTTTTTCCCTCAAACATCCCCGCTCCCAGGTGAATAAAATCACCCTTAGATTTGTAACCTTCCTGAATATGCTGAATAAAATCTTCTGATTTTCCCAAGCTGAAGTTTTTATAAATGTATAAAAATTGTTTTAGCGGTTAACTATTCAACGCCCGGTCTAATCAACTCAAATGTTCCTTTTTCAGCATCCATTTTAGCTGAGATACCATTAGGAATGGTCACATTATCATCAATATGCCCAATCATAGCTCCGGAAAAAGCCGGAATACCAAGCGGTTTAATATAGTGGTCTATAACCTCTTCCAGAGTAAAAGAGCCATAGCCGCTTCCGCCGGGTTTACAATTACTGCATTTTCCGAAGATAAATCCGCTAATTTTATCGAGAACGCCTCCCAGATAGAGTTGGGTCATCATGCGGTCTACGGCGTAAATTTGTTCGCCTACATCCTCCAGGTACAGGATCTTTCCTTCCCAATCTTTAGGAAAATATTCCGATCCCATTATTCCTGTCATTACCGAAAGATTACCGCCAAGCAGCTGGCCGGTAACCTGTCCCGGAGTAATCGTTCTAATCCTGTTTTTGGTTTGTGTAAGCTGCCCTCCTGTGTCTTCCGGATTTTCATAAAGAATTGCTTCTTTTTCAAAAAGCAGTTTCTTAAGGTGTTCGCTGCTAAAGGAATTCCACACTGAAACGGCAACCGGGCCGTGGTAAGTCACCAGGCCGGTTTTTTGAAAAATTGCCAGGTGAAGTGCGGTGATATCGCTGTATCCAATAAAGATTTTTGGATTTGCAGCTATGGCTTCATAATCCAGTTTGTCGAGAATTCGTGCCGCTCCAGACCCACCTCTAAGAGCTATTATCGCATCCACTTCAGGATCACGAAACATCTCATTTAATTCTTCGGCACGCTCTTCGTCGCTGCCCGCAAGATGGCCATAACGGTTTTTGACGTGATTTCCGAATTTAACATTGAGGCCCAGCGCTTCAAAAGATTCTTTGGCGATTTCAAAAGGTTCAGTTTCAAAAATGGCGCTTGCAGGACTTACTATTCCGATGGTTTGTCCCTCTTCTAATGCTTTGGGAATTAATAGTTCGGAATTTTTATTTCCGGGAAAATTAAGTTTATCTGAAAAAGAACTCAGCGGGAAAGCCAGACTTCCGAGTCCTATATTCTGAACAAAGGTTCTTCTTTTCATTTGTTTATAATTTATATCCGAATTGGGAATTAGGCACAGAATTTTAATCATGTTCCTGTATGCTGCCATTTTTGGGTCCGGCGGCCTGCTGGTTTCATTCCTTAAAATTTCTATAACACCGAAATTAACTTTTTTTATTTATTTCCCTCCCATTTTTTAATAATTGTCCCTAATCTCACGTAGTACCCGTTCCATTGCATCTTTAAGTTCAGAAGTGGGCACGGTGTAATTGCTGTTCATAAAACTAAATACCAGTAATTTACCCTTTTTGGTGAGCAGGTATCCGCTGAGGCTATGATTGTGACGCAAGGTGCCGGTTTTTGCAAAAATGTAAGGTTTTTCAGCTTTATAAAAATTTCTAAGAGTTCCGGATTCACCCCCGATAGCGAGTAAAGAAAGTAGTCTTTCTTGCCGAACTTCTTCTTTTATCTTCAGGAGTAAACTTATCATAGTGCGCGGCGTAAAAAGGTTGTACCGCGATAAACCCGAGCCATCCACCCATTGAGGCTCGTCAGAAAGATTTTTGAGGTGAGTTTCTTTCATATGCTTGATGGCAATATTGCTTTTCAGTGTGTCACTTATTTCCTGTGCTGCCATCAGCAAAACCTGTTCAGCGATGAAATTATCGCTTACTTCCATCATTCTTTTATACATGCTGTCTACAGGAATACTGTAGAGTTTTTCTGAGAACTCCATTTCCGGGGAATTCTTTATATAGACGGGCTTTTCCAGCGTATCACTTAACAGCGCGGCGGCGAGTTGCGGAGAATAATGAAATGGCACATTCTGGCTGAAATTGTTCTCACCTTTTGGATTCTGAAATAAAAACGTATTGTTGCGGGGCTCTCTTCTAATTCTTGTCTTTTCTTTTTCTGAAATAACAATGGAATCAGAAAAAATCTGTGGACTAATCTCCGGTATTTCCACTCCGGATTTAAACCTGAAGCTTACCAGATTGCCATAAATTGGAAATGGAGTTCTTTCCGCAGAATAATAGGAATTAAAATCATCCCAGGCCCAGCCCGGCCCCTGAAGTTTTTCAGTGTATGCCGGAGGAACCATTACCAGCGTCTCATTTCTATCTCTTAAAAACGGAATTACCGGAGAATCAGGGAGATTTGGGTTCAATAATGATGGGTCGCCGGTTCCGGTGAAGAAAAGGCTATCATTTTTAATAGTGTATTTAATAGCAGGCACAGAATCTCCCAAAATTTTTAATCCTGTATAAAGGCTGAATAATTTGGTGTTTGAAGCCGGGGTGAAATATTTTTCTCCATTGTGATCATAGAGTATTTTCCTCTCTTCCGGGTCATAAACCATAAATCCTGCAAAACCTTGTTTAAAAGCGGGCGATTCCTTGAAGCTTTTATCGATATTTTTGGTGGTTCTCTTTGTTACCGAGCAGGAACCCAGTAAGATGATGATTCCTAAAAGAAGAAAATGTCGAAAGTTCATTATAATTTGATTTGAAGATTTATAGGCGAATTGGGATTTGAATTAGGCTTAAGCCAATAATTCTTTCTTCAAAGATAGCTTATCTAAAATATTAACAAAACATTATTTTTTGGGTTGAAAATATTGTTGGAGTCCTGAGGTTTTATATATATTTAAGGATTATTAGCAAAACTCTAACACTTAAAGGAATGAGAAACAAACTAACAATTTTGGCTTTTTTAGCCATTTTTCAGATTTCCAGTATTTTCGCTCAGGAGCGTACTGTCTCTGGTACTGTTACCATTGCCAGTGACGGAATGCCGTTGCCGGGAGTAAATGTATTGGTGGAAGGAACTAATCAGGGAACCGTAACCGATATGGATGGGGAATATTCCATTGAGGTAAGTCCTGATGCCGTTTTGGTATTTTCGTCGCTTGGTTTTGAACGGCAGGAAATATCTGTGAACAATCAAACCACCATAAATGTGGAAATGGTTGAGGATTTGGAAAGTTTAGATGAGGTGGTAGTGACCTCATTTGGAATTGAACGTGAAAAGAAAGCTCTTGGGTATGCGGTTCAGGAAATCCAGGCCGAGGATATAACTCGTACAAAACAACCAAATATTGTAAGTGCTTTACAGGGACAAACAGCTGGGGTGCAAATCACTAATTCTGGTGGAGCTCCCGGTCAAAGTGCCCGAATCATTATTAGAGGTGTGAACTCTCTCGATCCCAATGCCGATAACCAACCTTTATTTGTAATAGATGGGGTTCCTATTGATAATTCCACCACAGAAAGTAGTGGTACTCCACGTGGATTGTCCAATAGGGCGGCAGATTTAAACCCGAATGATATAGAATCTATGAACGTGCTAAAAGGGGCTGCAGCGACTGCACTTTATGGAGTGCGTGCATCTAACGGTGCGGTGATTATTACTACTAAGAAAGGGAAAGAAGGTGATGTAAGAGTAGGTATAAGCACTAGCGTGGGATTTGAAGAAGTAAACCAATATCCAAAATTTCAGGAGGTTTACGGTCAGGGCTTTGGAGGCGTTTATGATCCGGATTCTTTTTGGCCAAACTGGGGTCCTTCGATAGATGAAATAAGGGAAATAGATCCTGATGCTGAGATAAATGATATTTGGCGGGATGCAATGCGTACTGGTGTTCAATATGATAATTCCTTTAATATTTCTGGGGGGAATGAAAAGGCCAATTTTTACGCTTCTGTAAGTAATCTTGATCAGGAGGGAATTTTACCTTTTAGTACTTGGGGAAGAACTTCAGCAAGATTAAATGGAGAACTTATATTTAGTGATAAGTTTAAGGTTGCCGGAAATATGAATTATGCGATTTCAGGTGGTAATCGTGTTCCACATGATCGATTTATGGAAAGACTGGTTTACAATTCGCCAATGCAGGACATAAATGATTATATTAATGAAGATGGCACGATGAAAAGTATTGGTGGCAACACTAATCCTATCTACGATGCTCGTTTCAGTACTTTTAAAGACGAAGTGAACCGAATCACGGGGAATTTAAATTTTACTTACAGTCCTTATGACTGGTTGGATTTAAATTATATAGTTGGAACCGATTTTTATACTGATTCCCGTACCGAAATTACACCAGGACCGCTTGGAATTGAAGGAGAACTGCCATTAAGTACTCAGGGGTTTATCACTGAAACAAGAATAGATAGCAGGGATATAAATTCCAACTTCTTTATAACACTAAATAGAGACTGGAGTGAAAAATTAAGCACCACCTTAAGGCTTGGGAATGATGTTTTTGAGAGAGATTATGAAAGAGTAGATGCTACAGGTACAGATTTTGTAATCCCGCAATTTTATGATCTTAGTTATACCAGTCAAATATCAAACTCACAAGATAAACGCAAGAGAAGACTTGTTGGGGTGTATGGAGATTTAATGGTGGATTATGATAATATGTTGTTTCTAAATATTACTGCCAGAAACGACTGGACCTCAACCTTGCCAATTGGTAATAATTCATTCTTTTATCCTTCTGTGAATCTTGGTTTTGCTTTTTCTGAAGCTGTTGAAATGCCTGATTTCCTAAGTTTTGGGAAAATAAGGGCTTCTTATGCTGAAGTTGGAAAAGATACCGATCCATATCAAATAGGACAGACATATAGCGCGCCTGAAAGGTACCCTCTTGGTGGACAAGTTGGCTTTTCAAGATTTTCTAGATTCGGAGATCTAAATCTAAAACCCGAGAGGACAACTGCAATTGAATTTGGTACGGATTTAAGGTTTTTTCAAAACAGGCTGGGAATAGATTTTACCTGGTATAAATCAAATAGTAAAGATCAAATTATTCCGGTGCCCGTGTCGAACACAACAGGGTTCTCAACCTTCGTTACTAATGCCGGGGAAATTGAAAATAAAGGGGTTGAATTTATAATTACCGGAAATCCGGTAAAAACTGAAAACTTTTCCTGGGATATAACCTTAAATGCTTCTTACAATAAGAATGAAGTGGTGGCTATAAGGGAAGGTATTGAACAAATTGATTTAGGTAGTCAATTTGGTTATGTAGGAAGTACAGCTTTTAGCATACTTACTGAAGGAGAAGCTTATGGTAATTTGTATGGATCAAGTTACGAAAGATATGGAGCTTCTGAGGATGCTACTCATTTAGATGAGGATTTGCCAATTGTAATTGGAGAAGACGGATTTCCTGAAAGAAATACAGATTTATTGATTTTAGGAAATTCAACCCCGAAATGGATAGGAGGCATTAGAAATGATTTTAGTTATAAAGCTTTTGATCTTTCATTTCTTATAGATTTCAGGGAGGGCATAGATCTTTACAACCAATATGATATGTTTTTCTCTGCTTTTGGTATTGCAGAATATACTCTTGATAGAAACGACACTAAAGTTTTTGAAGGCGTGTTAGCCGATGGTACTCCAAATACCCAGGAAGTTTGGCTTGGGCAGGGGGTTGGTCCGGATGGGCGTGATTATGGCGCCGGATTTTACAGAAATACCCACCGGAGATTAACTGAGAATTTCGTCCAGGATGCCTCTTTTATTAAATTAAGGAATATAACATTGGGCTACAATTTTCAGGAAGAACTTTTAGGAGTTGTTCCCTTTTTAGATTCAGGGAGATTTTCTGTTGCAGCCAATAATATTATTTTGAGCACACCATGGGATGGTTTTGATCCCGAGTCTTTTAGTGCAGGAGCCGGTGGTAATGCTACAGGGTTTTCAGGATTAGGTTACCCTGGAGTACAGAGTTTATTCTTTAGCCTTAATTTAGGTTTCTAAAATTTAAAATGAAGATTATGAAATTTATAAATAAAACATATTTTTATTCCGTGCTTTTTAGCATTGGTTTTATGGTATCGTGTGATGATTATCTGGATATCAACGAAAACCCGAATAATCCAAGTACTGCGCCCTTGGCCGGACTTATGACAAATTCTACTTTTGAAACTGCCCAGAATACATACAGGTTGGGAAGTTCAACCTCATATTATGTGCAGCATTTAGCATCACCTAACCCGGCAAGTTCTTCCGATATCATGGACGAAGTAAGCTTTGATAATAGTTGGGCTAGCTTATATGGGGTAATGACAGATCTTAACGATATGATTGTTGAAGCCCAGGAAACAGGGGCTAACCATTATGAGGGAGCGGGTCAAATTCTCATGGCTGTGAACCTGGCTACTACTGTTGATGCCTTTGGGGATATTCCTTTTAGCGAAAGTTTTAATTTTGCAACTATTACCCCAGCCTATGATGATGATGCTGAATTGTATACTCAGGTAATAGAATACCTTGACAATGGTATCGCCAACCTATCCCAGGAAACTGATCTTCCCATAGGAGGAGACGATTTTATCTATGGTGGTGATGCTGATCAATGGATAAAGTTTGGTAACATGCTAAAGGCACGTTACCTGAATCACCTTAGCGGAACGGGTTCTTATGACCCTCAATCGGTTCTTACAGCAATAGATGCAGGTTTTGATGATAATGAAGACGATGCGCAGGTTACTTATTTTGACGAAGAGTTTAATCCCTGGTATGTTGTGGCTGATGATAATGAAAATCTATTCCTTGGCGGTTGGATTTCCGAACAATTCGTAGAAGCTACCGATGGGACCACTTTTGGCGTCGAAGATCCCCGGATTTCTTATATGATCAGTACGGATTCGATTGGAAATTATATTGGGGTTGTCAATGGAGCCGGAAGAGGTAGTGCAGGTGAATCGGGAGAAAGATCGGTGCTGGAACCTGGTGATTTCTATACATCAGAGCAATCTCCTGTGCTTATCGCTACTTATGCTGAGCAAAAATTTATTGAAGCTGAAGCGGCTTTAGAAATAGACAAATCCCGATCTTATAACGCCTACCTGGATGGAATTAGGGCTCATATGACAAAATTAGGAGTAGAAACTTCAGAAATTGATGCTTATATTTCTAGTTCAGAAGTGAGCGTGGGAGAAGAAAATTTAACTATAGATCATATTTTCAAAGAAAAATGGGTGGCTATGTTTCTTCATCCCGAGGCCTGGGTTGATGCCCGTCGCTATGATTATTCTTATGAAGATTTTACAAATCCAGAAAACCTAAATCCTGATCTTAACGGGGAGTTGATAAGGAGGTTGCGTTATCCAGATTCTGAACTTAGCAGGAATGGTAGCAATGTTCCCGATGTGACTTTATTGGATAGAATCTTCTGGGACGAATAAAATTAAATTTCATTAATTTAGAAGGGCTGCTTTTAGCGGCCCTTTTTTAATTTCAGAAGTTATGAAAAGACTTGTTCTAATCACAATGCTGCTTCTTTTTGCTTCCTGTGGTCCATCCAGAGAGGTAAATTACTTTATTATTGATAAACCTATAAATTTTAATGAGGAGCGCACGGAGCTTAGCCTTAATTATATGGAGGAGCGTTATGATCTCCAAAGAAAAACACCAAATATAACTCCTAAAATGATCGTTTTGCACTGGACGGCTATTCCAACATTTGAAGCTTCTTTCAATGCGTTTGATCCTGTAAAGCTGCCTGGGGCAAGAGCCGATATCCAGGAAGCCGGTTCCTTAAATGTTTCCGCTCATTTTTTGGTGCACCGCAATGGCGAAATTTACAGACTGATGCCCGAAAAACTAATGGCCAGACACGTAATTGGTCTGAATCATGTTGCCATTGGGATTGAGAATGTTGGTGGTACAGAGGAAACGCCATTAACCCGGGCACAGATAGATGCGAATATCTGGTTGGTAAATTATCTTGCGAACAAATATGATATTGAATATCTCATCGGGCATTATGAGTATACAAACTTTGAAAATCATCCTCTTTGGAGGGAAGAAGACAGCGGGTATCGAACTCAAAAGACCGATCCCGGTGAAGACTTCATGGATGCTGTTAGAAAATCTACCAAAAACTTTAATTTTAAACCTGTTCCCCAATCATAATAATAGGAAAATGAAAAAACTTCAAATTTTACCGATCTTCTTTTTGCTTTTCAGCTTCGGGCTTTCGTCTCAGGAGGAATTTTA
>DATISX010000256.1:0-9726 GCA_035468275.1 Salegentibacter sp. | reverse complement strand
ATTATTAACGGTCAGAAAAAATGGATAGGTAATGCCACTTTCGCCGATGTGATCGTGATCTGGGCCAGGGACGAAGATTCCAATCAGGTGAAAGGTTTCTTAGTGCGAAAGGAAAATCCCGGTTTTAAAGCCGAGAAAATGGAAGATAAGATGGCGCTGCGCATAGTTCAAAACGCGCTTATAACCTTAACCGATTGTAAAGTCCCGGAGAGCGACAGACTTCAAAAGGCCGACAGTTTTAAAGATACCGCCAAGGTTTTGCGGATGACGCGTGCCGGAGTAGCCTGGCAGGCCGTTGGCTGTGCTCGTGGTGCTTATGAAAGTGCCCTTAAATACACCCGAAAACGGGAACAATTTGGCCGACCAATAGCTTCCTACCAATTAATTCAAGATCACCTTGTAGAAATGCTATCAAATCTAACGGCTATGCAAACCCTGGTTTTCCGACTTTCGGAAATGCAGGATGCCGGGATGCTCAAAGATGAACACGCCTCTTTAGCCAAAGTCTTCTGCAGCATGCGCACCCGTGATGTGGTGAGCCGTGCCCGCGAGGTGATGGGCGGGAACGGAATTTTGCTGGAATACGATGTAGCCCGATTCGTGGCCGATGCGGAAGCTATTTATAGTTATGAAGGCACCAAAGAAATAAACTCATTAATTGTAGGCCGAGCCATTACCGGTTATAGCGCCTTTGTTAATTAATTATAAACCATTTTAAAAAAATAACAAATGTCATTTTTAATTGTTAGTCCAGGGAAAGACCCGAAATATTGGGTTGAAGCTTTACAGAACCAACATCCTGGGTTAAATATTTATGTTTATCCCGAGGAACACGATAAAGAGGAAGTGGAGTTCGCCCTTGCCTGGAAGCATCCTCGCGGACTTTTCAAAAACTATCCCAACTTAAAAGTTATTGCATCCATGGGTGCAGGGGTAGACCATATAACTTCCGATCCGGAACTGCCTGAAAATATAAACATAACAAAGGTTGTGGATGAAATGCTTGAGGGAGACATGGGTAATTTCGTCTTAAGCCTTATTTTGAATTATCAACGGGATCTATCCATATATCAGCAACAACAAGCTGAGAAAAACTGGAGCCCTAAAAATTACAAAAGGAATAAAGATGTTAAGGTAGGGATCCTGGGACTTGGTCATCTGGGGCGTGCTACGGCTAAGACCCTGGTGAAAAACGGTTTCAATGTGCATGGATTTTCAAGAACTCCAAAAGACATTGATAATATTGAAAGTTTTGCCGGAGAAGATGAAATGGAAGCCTTCCTGGAAAAATCAGAAATTTTGGTAAACCTCCTACCTCTCACTCCCCAAACCGAAAACATCCTTAATAAGGACTTATTCCAAAAGTTACCAAAGGGCGCTTATGTGATCAATGTTGCCCGGGGTGAACATCTTGTAGAACTTGACCTTATTGAAATGTTAGATCGGGAGCAACTTTCGGGGGCGGCCCTGGATGTTTTTAGGCAGGAACCCCTTCCCGACGATCATCCGTTCTGGGAACACCCAAAAGTTCTTTTAACTCCCCACATCGCCAGTGTTACCCACCCGAGATATGTGGTTCCTCAAATTGTAGAGAATTACGAACGAATGATGGAAGAGGAACCTTTGAAAAATGTTATTGAGCGTGAAAAAGGTTATTAAATATAAAAACGATGGATACATTTAAAAACATTCTTGTAGCTGTAGATTTCAATGATACCATTGGAGACCTAATGGCTTATGCTGAAAGTATTGCAGGAAAATACGGGTCGAAGATCTGGGTGGTACATGTAGCAGAACCCAGTCCCGATTTTACGGGCTATGAAATGGGACCGCAGTATATTCGCGATCTTAAAGCTGAAGAATTTCGGCAGGAACATCGCCAGATACAGGAAATAAGCAAACTTTTTTTAGACCAGAATATTGAGTCTGAGGCTTTGCTTATCCAGGGCCCTACAGTGGAAACTTTAATCGAAGAAGTAAGGAAACTAAATGCCGATCTTTTAATTGTTGGCACCCACAAACACGGGTTTCTTTTTAATCTTCTTTCTGAAAATGTTTCCCTTGAATTACTCAAGCGGGCCGAAATACCTTTCCTGGCAATCCCAATAGAGGAAGAGGAAGAAAAGGAAAAGGAAAAGGAAAAAAAATAGGTATTTAGACTGAGTCGGTTTTAATTCGGAATAGAATCTTTAATTTTAGGGATTAATTTATGATCCCTAACCGGGCTATTATCGACTATTAAAATCAGGAATGATCAGCAAAAAAGAATTTCAGCAGCTCCACGAGGATATTAAACCTCAAATTCATCGTACTCCGGTATTAAAATCCCAACTGATAAATGAACTTGCCGGCGCTGAAGTCTTTTTTAAATGTGAGAATTTTCAACGAGCGGGTGCGTTCAAAATGCGAGGTGCCGTAACAGCTATTTTAAACCTGGATGAAGAGATTCGGAAAAAAGGAGTGGTCACCCATTCCTCAGGAAATTTCGCTCAGGCTGTCTCTCTGGCAGCAAAAAGTTTAGGGATTCCAGCATATATTGTGATGCCGTCTTCGGCTCCTGAAGTAAAAAAAGCAGCTGTAAAAACCTATGGAGGCCAGATACATATTTGTCCTCCTACCCTAAAAGACAGGGAGAAAGCAGCTGAAAAAATCGTCAAAGAAACCGGAGCTACATTTCTGCATCCCTCCAATCAGCTGGACGTTATTTACGGACAGGGAACAGCTGCAATTGAACTGCTGGAAGAACATCAAGACCTGAAGGTGATAATTACTCCGGTGGGTGGCGGTGGCCTGTTAGCCGGAACGGCTCTTGCCGTTAATTACTTCGGAAATAATTGCATCTGCATAGGCGCCGAACCATTTGCTGTAGATGATGCCTATCGCTCCCTGAAAAGTGGCAGAATTGAAACCAATGAAACCACCAACACAATCGCCGACGGACTTAAAACTCATCTGGGAGATAAAAACTTCCCTCTTATTCAGGAATTTGTTTCAGAGATCATAAGAGTGGAAGAAGATGAGATTATTTCAGCTATGCGTCTTATCTGGGAGCGAATGAAGATAATTGTAGAACCTTCCAGCGCGGTTGCATTTGCGGCTGTACTTCGGGAAAAAGAAAAGTTAAGAGGAAAAAAAGTGGGGATAATCATTTCAGGCGGAAATGTAGATTTGAGTAATTTGCCTTTCTAACAAGCTGACCTTGAATTCCCCTTTTTAGGAAAAGAAAGAAACTGTATATTTAGCATCTTTAAAATATAAAGCATGCTTAATAAATTTATTCCGGCCATAATTCTACTTCTGGCCGCCCCCAACCTGATCTCACAGGAAAAAAAAGACGAAGAAAAAGATAAATGGGATGTTAATGATCCTTATTCCGACGATTGGAATATCAAAGAGGTGCAACTTCAAACCGACGAAGGTACCTGGATGAATCTGGACGTTAGCCCAGATGGAAAAACAATCGTTTTCGACCTCTTAGGTGATATCTATTCTATGCCCGTTTCCGGAGGCAATGCTACCGCGCTTCGAAGCGGAATGGCTTACGAACTACAACCTCGTTTTAGCCCCGATGGTTCCAGAATTTCCTTTACCAGTGATGCCGGTGGCGGTGATAACATCTGGATAATGGATAAGGATGGTGAGAATGCCAAACAGCTCACCAAAGAGGATTTCAGACTTTTAAATAATGCCGACTGGATGCCCAACGGCCAGGCCATTGTTGCCAGAAAACATTTTACTTCAGGTCGCTCTCTAGGAGCAGGCGAAATGTGGCAGTATCATATTGGCGGAGAGGCCGGTTTGCAGCTTACCGAACGAAAGAACGATCAGCAGGATGTTAACGAACCCAGCATTTCTCCCGATGGAAAATATCTTTACTATAGTGAGGATATGTATCCCGGAGGAGCTTTTCAGTACAACAAAGATCCTAATAAGCAGATTTACGTAATTAAACGCTACGATTTTGAAACCGGGAAAAACACTACCATCACCGGTGGTCCCGGCGGAGCAGCCAGACCCCAGGTTTCTCCCGACGGAAAGAAACTGGCATTTGTAAAACGCATCAGGACCAAATCGGTTTTATATATCCACGATCTGGAAACCGGTGAGGAATGGCCGGTTTATGATGAATTGAGCAAAGATCAGCAGGAGGCCTGGGCAATCTTTGGGGTTTATCCCGGGTTCGATTGGATGCCAAACAACAAGGAACTGGTTTTCTGGGCACAGGGAAAGATCAACAAAGTAAATATTGAAACTTTTGAAAGCGATGTTATCCCTTTCGAAGTCGAAAACACCATTGAAATTGCTGAAAGTCATCGAAGCGAGCACCAGGTTTATTCTGAAGACTTCGATGCGAAAGTGATTAGGCATGCCGTAACTTCCCCGAACGGAAAAACATTAGTTTTTAGCGCAGTAGGTCGTCTTTGGAAGAAGGATCTGCCTAACGGAAAACCTCAGCGAATCACTAAAAACGAGGAATTTGAGTTTGAACCTGCTTTTTCACCCGATGGAAAAGAGATCGCCTATGTAACCTGGACCGATGAAGGAATGGGAGCTTTGATGAAAGTTGGATTAAATGGAAGAAATCCTCAAAAATTAACTTCAGAAAAAGGGATTTTCAGAAATCCATCTTTTTCTCCGGATGGAAACCAGATCGCTTTTGTAAAAGAAAAAGGCAACTCAGACCAGGGACAAACTTTTAGCAAGGAACCGGGAATTTATACGATTAGCGCTTCCGGAGAAAATTTGAAAAAGATCCATGATTCAGGAGACTTCCCGCAATATAGTGCCAATGGTAAACGTATATTTTTCCAAACCGGGGGCGGCCTTATGGGCAGCATCGAAAAAAGTTTGAAAAGTATAGATCTTTCAGGAAACGATGAGCGCACGCATATCAATTCAAAATACGCGAATCGCATCGTGCCAAGTCCCGACAATAAATGGGTGGTTTTCTCGCATTTGCATAAAGCTTATGTAGCCCCTCTGCCAATGACGGGCCGCCCGATTGATTTGGACAACAATTCTAAAACTGTTCCTGTGAGCCAGATTGCCAAAGATGCCGGCCTTAACCTGCACTGGTCTGATGACAGTAAAAATCTGCACTGGACTCTGGGAGACGAATATTTCACCAATAAGGTTTCAGAGCGCTTTACATTTTTGCAAAATTCACCTGATTCTATTCCTCCTATCACTGAAAAGGGAACCAGAATAGGCTTAAAATTGGAGACCGATGTGCCTTCGGGCCAGATTGCATTAACTAACGCGCGAATCATAACGATGAATGGGGAAGAAGTTATTGAGAATGGAAGTATTTTAATTGAGGAAAATAAAATTATTTCTGTTGGCGAAGCTTCCGAAGTAAATATTCCAAACAGAGCAAAAGTCTATGACCTTGAAGGAAAAACCATTATGCCGGGAATCGTAGACGCACATGCCCATATTGGGGCTTTCCGCTATGGCCTTACCCCTGAAAAGCACTGGCCTTTATATGCTAATCTTGCCTTTGGAGTAACTACCGTTCATGATCCCTCTGCTTTAAGCGAAACCATTTTTAGCATGGCCGAAATGGTTAAAGCCGGAGAAATGGTTGGCCCGAGAATTTATTCTACCGGAGTTATTCTTTATGGTGCCGATGGTGATTTCAAGGCGGTGATCAACAACCTGGAAGATGCCAGGTCAGCCTTAAGGAGAACCAAGGCTTTTGGAGCTACATCAGTAAAAAGTTACAATCAGCCGCGACGTGAACAACGCCAGCAGATCATGCAGGCCGCCAAAGAGCTCGAGATGAATGTTGTTCCCGAAGGCGGAAGCACATTTTTCCATAATATGAATATGATCGTAGACGGGCATACCGGGATTGAACATAATATTCCTGTAGCTCCTGTCTTTAAAGACATCAAAACCCTTTGGGGTAACAGCAACACCGGCTACACCCCTACCCTGGTCGTAAATTACGGCGGAATTAACGGGGAATATTATTTTTACGATAAAGATAATGTGTGGGAGAATGAGAGATTACTAAATTTCACGCCGAGATACATTGTAGATTCCCGCTCAAGACACCGTGCTAAATTACCTGAAGAGGAATACGAAAACGGTCCGGTATTGGTTTCAGAAACCGCGAAAGAGCTCACCGATATTGGCGTAAAGGTTAACCTTGGCGCGCACGGACAACTTCAGGGGCTTGGTGCTCACTGGGAGCTTTGGTTGCTTCAAATGGGAGGAATGACCAATATGGAAGCCCTTCAGGCAGCCACCATAAATGGAGCTGAATATATAGGAATGGGCAGTGAGATTGGCTCTCTGGAAGAAGGTAAACTCGCGGATTTAATCGTTCTGGAGGAAAATCCATTGGAGAATATTCGCAATTCAGAATCGGTGATCTATACCATGATAAATGGAAGGTTATACGATGCTGAAACTATGAATGAAATTGGCAACGAACCAAAAGAACGCGGTAAATTTTACTGGGAAAATAATAAATACAACGCGGCCTTCCCCTGGCACGAGGGCACCCAAAGTTTTACAGCACCTGGTTGCACCTGCCAGAGTTCCAGGAACTAAAAAGAGTATATGGAGTTATACTTAACAGTAGCCATAATAGGAATTGGGATCTTCCTTTTTATAAAGGACTATTTTACGATAGATACGACTTCCATTCTTATTATGGCTTTGTTTATAGTAGCGGGAGTTCTTACTCCTGAGGAGGGCTTCTCGGGATTTAATCATCCCGCAACCCTTACTCTGGGTTGTATGTTTGTGGTGAGCGCGGCGATTTTCAAATCGGGTATAATTGATGGGCTAAGCAACCGTATTATCCAGATAGCCAAGGTGAATTATTTACTGGCTCTGATGGTTTTCTGTTTCACCGCGGCCTTTTTTTCGGCCTTTATAAATGACTCCGCTGTGGTGGCTATCCTAATTCCCATGGCATTACTGGTATGCCGGGAAAGTGGTATCGCTCCTTCCAAACTATTGATCCCCATTTCTTTTGCAGCTCTTTTTGGCGGCACCTGCACCCTGATAGGAACTTCCACTAATATTCTTGTAAGCAGTTATGCCGAAAAAAGTGGTTTAGAGCCATTCGGGATGTTTGAATTTTCTCTTGCGGCTCTTTGTCTGCTGGCCATTGGGATGATCTATATTTTTCTTCTAAGCCCCATGCTGCTTCCTGAACGTAAAGCAGAAGATGCTCCAGAACTTCAAAAGGAAACCGAAAAATATCTTGCTGAAGTAGAATTGCTGGAAGGCAATAACGATATTGAAAAAAGCATTCAGAAGTCGAAGCTAGCTACCGATTTTAAAGCTCAGTTACTTTCTATAAAAAGAAATAACCGGGAACTTTATGCCATAAACCGGGAAACCATTTTACGCAAAAATGATCAGATCAAATTGCTTATTGATCCTTCTAATCTTGCTAAAATCAAGGAGAGTAAATCTTTTCTCATTGTAGGGAGTGAAGAAGAAGTTTTAAAGGAAACCAGGCTCGCAAGCGATAAAAAATCTGAAAATGAAAATGAAAAAAAGAAGATCTTCGAAGTGATGATTCCTTATGGCTCTTCTATCGCTGAAAATTCATTGCAGCAACTCAGTTTCAGAAATACCTATGATGCATCTGTACTGGCTATCAAGCATCGTAAAGAAACTATAACCCAGGAACTTTCTGATGTCATCCTGAAAGAAGGTGATATGATGTTGTTATTTGCTTCAACCCAGGCGATTCAGCACCTCAGTTCAGAAAAACTTGTAGTGAGCCTTTCTCAGTACCAGGGAAAAACTGTGGATTACAAAAAGGCTATTCCTGCAATTCTCATCACCATGGGCGTTGTTGCAGCGGCAGCATTTGACCTTACTTCTATACTGATTAGCGCCATGGTTGGAGCTTTGTTGATTATTACTATGGGAATTTTAAAACCCAAAGAGGCTTACGAGGCTATAGAATGGAAAGTAATTTTTATGATGGCGGGGGTGCTTTCAATGGGTAATGCTCTTGAAAAAACCGGCGGATCAGAAATAGTATCAGGCTTTATTTTTGATAATCTCGGTGGGCTGGACCCTAGAATTACCCTTAGTCTTATCTTTTTGTTCACCTTTCTGTCTACCAATGTACTTTCCAGCAAGGCCTCGGCAGCGCTTATGACCCCAATTGTAATTAGTCTCGCCAGTGCCATGCAGGTAAGTGAGAGGCCTTTTTTAGTTGGCGTGATGTTCGCATGTAGTCTTACCTTTATGACTCCGGTGAGCTATCCGGTAAATACAATGGTGTATGCCCCGGGAAATTATAGGTACAATGATTTTTTAAAGTTTGGCACACCGCTTAACTTTATAATCTGGATCGCTGCTTCCTTTATAATCCCATTATTTTTTCCCTTTACAGTATGAGACGAAATGAGAAATTAGGGAGAGAAAATCTTTCTTGGGAATGCACAAAACTGGTGAACGACTGAACGGAGGGGTGTTAAGGTTCAGGTTGGTTAAAAATTTATTGCAAATTTTGAAAAGTCCAGATGCTAAACTTTTAGTTTGACTACCAAAAAACTATCTTTAAACCTGTTAAGGAAATAATATTTATGAGAAAAGTTAAATTCGGAAAGCTTTTTACCGGCAGAAAGATAGATGAAAGTATTATCCGTGAACATCTTGCCCTGGAGCGAACGAAGCTAGCAAATGAACGGACACTTCTTTCATACACCCAGGCGGCCCTTTATTTTCTATTGGGTGGTCTTGCATTAATTCAGTTAAAGGAATATGAAGAAATGCATTACATCGGCTACCTGGCCTTAATATTCTCTGTGCTTTTTGTAACCGTGGGCATCTGGCGGTTTATAGTTCTGAAGAATAAAATGAAGGATTTGCTGAAAGGAAAGGTGGAGTCGTCAGCCGGGGAGGTGGATTCCTAGAATAAATTCTAACTTAACAACAACTAAGTCACAAAACCTTATTTTTAAGGGAATAGGCAAACAAACAAAAACACTTTACCCTTCTATTCAAATCATAACACCTGCAATTGCAAACTTTCACTCATTATTTTCTTCATTTTATAGCCATAGGTGCTATTGCCTGGTTTTACGATAAGAAGAACTGGAAAAGAAACTGGCTGATCCTGCTGGCTACCATGGCCGTGGATCTCGACCACGTATTTGCGACTCCACTTTTCGACCCAATGCGCTGCGGAATAGGTTTTCACCCCCTGCATTCAGAAATACCGATTTTGGGATATTTAGCAGGAACTATTTTTGTAAAACATAAGACCATCAGGTTGGTATTTATAGGTCTCTTATTTCATATGATCACCGATTCCATAGACTGTCTCTGGATGTTCTCCAAATGCGAGGAATGTTATTTGAATTCTGAAGTTTATAAATGGAAAGATTTCTTCGGAAGTTAATCTGAAGTTACACCGGCAGCCTTCTCTGCTAACTTTGTAAGAAGTTCTTCCATTTTAAGGAGTTCCTCGCTTTCGCGGACTAATCTGAAACGTTTAGAAAGAAATTCAGCCGAATTATAGGAGAACTGAACCACGCCCTTCTCATCCCGCCAAACAAGTATTTTAACAGGTAATTCCAGGCCGATCACTCCCGAGTGCTGTATAAGCCCGGTGCCAACTTCGGCATTCCCGAAGACTAAAAGACTGGCCGGGCGCATGCCTAACCCTTTTTCTTCAGCATTTTTGGTATGATCTATCTCAGCAAATAAAATCAGCTCGTCAATATTGTTGATCTCGTTTTT
>DATISX010000255.1:0-4190 GCA_035468275.1 Salegentibacter sp. | reverse complement strand
CCTTTGCCATAATTAATACTTATTTAATCTTAGTTATATATTAGTGTTCAATTTTATACAAAATCTAGAGCCAACGACGAGAATTGAACTCGTGACCTCTTCCTTACCAAGGAAACGCTCTACCCCTGAGCTACGTCGGCTGTTAAGGAAGCATCACCCCCTATTTTTTTTCGGAAAACAAAAAATACCATAAGCCAGTTTCAGGCTTACGGGTCTCAGAATTGTTCGTTCCTTTTCCAGTTTAGACGCTTAATTAAACTCGTCTACCAGAAACTTAGAGCGGGAGACCGGGTTCGAACCGGCGACATTCAGCTTGGAAGGCTGACGCTCTACCAACTGAGCTACTCCCGCATTAAATTCAAGATTTGCAATTCAATATTCCAGATTAATTTTGAATCCGGAATTTTGGACCTTGAATCAAAAAGTGGGGAGAGCAGGATTCGAACCTGCGAAGACGTAGTCAGCAGATTTACAGTCTGCCCTCGTTGGCCGCTTGAGTATCTCCCCAAAACATTTTTTTCACTATTTCATAGAACCATAACCGTTTCCGGCTAAGCTTTATGATGTCTTTTAAAACGGCTGCAAATAAAAAGAAATTTACAGCACCATCCAAAGCATTTTTTCAAAATTTTTAAGAACAATTTTTAGCCACCTCAACTTCAGAATATTAAATCCAAAATTTTTTCTTCAGAATGACCATTTTGCCTATTCAAAATTTCAAGAGCCGATGGAGGGACTCGAACCCACGACCTGCTGATTACAAATCAGCTGCTCTAGCCAGCTGAGCTACATCGGCCTCTAAGCCTACTTTTTTACATAAAAAAGTCCGCTATTTCTAACGGACTGCAAATGTAAATAAATTATTCCTTTCACAAAACAAATCTGCGAAAAAAATCATCTAAACATGGGCGTTCATTTTTTCCTTGCGTTTAATTAACTGCCTTTGCAGGGATCCAACACATTCATCTACACATTCTTCAAATTTTTTGCAGGTCTTTTTCACGATTAATTCCCCACCGGGGATACTGAGCAAAATTTCTGTGGTTTTGTTAGTCTTATCGCTGGTATTCTCAGTTTTGAGAAATACATCAGCATAAATTATCTTATCAAAATAGTTATCTAGTTTATCTAATTTCCTTTGAATAAAATCAATGAGTTTCTGGTCAGCATTGAAATTTACAGACTGCACGTTCACTTTCATAATGTTGAAGAATTTAATTAAACAATAATTGAGTTAGTTTTTCTTGTTCCGGGGATGTGCCATTTTGTGCACCTTGCTTAATTCGGCAATGCTGTTGTGTGTGTATACCTGAGTTGAAGCAAGGCTCGAATGGCCCAGCAACTCTTTTACAGCATTGAGGTTGGCTCCCTGGTTCAATAAATGCGTCGCGAAGCTATGCCTTAATATATGCGGACTCGTTTTTAGCTTTCCCGACACCTTACTAAAGTAATTATTAATAATCCTATAAACAAAACTTTCAGATAATTTAACGCCGTTTTCAGATACAAAAAAATGCCTGCTGTCAAGACCCTCCTCCAAAGCCCCTCTAGAGCTTCGATAAGCTTTCACCGACTCACAAACGGATGCCAGCAACGGAATATATCTTTCCTTGTTTCGCTTGCCTAGCACCTTAATTACCTGATTGGCTTCATCGATGTCTCCGGTTTTAATATTGATAAGCTCAATTCGGCGTAGGCCGGTGGTATAGAACAATTCTACAATAAGCTTATCTCTAATCCCTGCGAAAGTATCTGTCTCAAAGGAATCAAGCACTTGCTTCACTTCTTTTTCAGAAAATGGTACCTGGACCTTTACAGGGGTTTTTAAGGCCTTGTGTTTGGCCAGGGGAGAAATCTCAAGCTGCCCGGTTTTTTGAAGAAAACGGTAATAAGCTTTTAAAGAGGAAATTTTCCGGTTAACACTACGGTTGGAGACACCACTTTCAACAAGGCTCACGATCCAGGCTCTTATTTGCGGGTAGTTTACTTCAGTCAGATCTTCAGTATCAAATTCTTCTTTTAAAAAATTCTGAAATGCAGAAAGATCAGCCTTATAGGCGGTAAGGGTATGCGCAGAGTAATTCTTCTCTAAATGCAGGTAATCCAGGAACTGGGAAGAGGACATAAAAAAACTGTTGGAAAACAAAGTTATGAAACTTTAGTTTACCAACAGTTATATTACAATACCAAGAAGCAAGGCTATCCTGGATTTAATTTTAAATCTCTGTAAGAGAAACTTTCTGCAATAAGATTTCCGACTTCTCGGAAATGACTAAAAGACTCTAAATGTCTTCCTGATCTCTTAAATGCTGAATGTATTCTGCTTTTTGGACTTGAGCCCTACGTTCTACTGACGGCTTTGTGAAATGTTGACGACTTCTCAACTGACGCATCGTGCCCGTTTTATCGAATTTTCTCTTAAAACGCTTCAGCGCTCTATCAATATTTTCTCCGTCTTTTACTGGTATTATTAACATAGTGTCACCTCCTTTCATTAAAAATTAGGCTGCAAATATAATTCAATTATACAAACCCACAATTATTATTCAATTTAATTCCTACAGAGCGAAAAATTTATTTCGCGGCAGGTTTATATTCCTTTTTATCGATTATCATTTTGGCGATTATCTCACGTAAAATCTCCGAAGTTCCTCCTCCAATAGGCCCTAAACGGCTATCGCGGAACATTCTCGCTAGAGGATAATCTTCCATGTAACCATAACCTCCCAGCATCTGTAAAGAATCATAGATCACCTGGTCTGCAATTTTAGTGGAAAGCAGCTTAGACATACTGGCTTCTTTCACCACATACTCTCCTATTTCCATTCTCTTAGTAACCGAATAATTGAATTCCCGGCACATTTCAACCTCACTGGCCATATCGGCTACTTTGTGTCTTAAGGCCTGGAACTTATCAATAGTTTTACCGAAGGCTTCGCGCTCCGACATATAATTCAAGGCATATTCCAGGGCAAACTCTGCGCGCGCATGGGCGTTTATTCCCATAATTAAGCGTTCCATAGCGAAATGCTGCATTATATAGGAGAAACCTTTATTTTCCTCTCCCATCAAATGATCGGCAGGGATCTCTACATTGTCAAAAGCTATTTCAGCAGTATCTGACGCTCTCCAGCCAAGCTTATCGAGTTTAGAGGCCGAAATTCCCGGAGTATCTCTGTCTATCATAAAAATGCTCATTCCCTTACTTCCCTTTGAAGGATCAGTCTTAGCGGCAACCACCAAATAATCTGAATACACTCCATTTGTGATAAAGGTCTTAGATCCATTTAGGATATATTTGTCTCCTTTTTTAACTGCAGTACTTCGCATTCCGGCAACATCTGATCCTCCAAAGGGCTCAGTGATGCATAAGCATCCAATCTTCTCGCCATCTATACTTGGAGTTAGATATTTTTTCTTTATTTCCTCGCTGCCTTCTGTCTTAACATGTGTCATGGCAAGATAAGCATGCGCCCACATCGCTGCGGCAAATCCGCCGCTGTTAATTTTTTGAAGCTCCTCCAGAAAGATCACGGTATAAAAAAGGTCTAAGCCCATCCCTCCGTATTCTTCAGGTTGGTTGAGACCAAAGTAACCCATCTCTCCAAATTTCTTCCAGATGAAACGCTCAATCTCCCCGGTTTTTTCCCATTTATCAATATGAGGTACCACTTCTTTTTGAAGAAAATCCTTGAAACTTTTTCTGAATAATTCGTGTTCTTCTGTAAAATACATGCTGTTCATGTGCTTCTTTTATATTTAGATTAGGGCATAAAACCTGTCCCCTGAAATTTCAATAACTTAAAAATAACTTGATTTTATAAGATTCTGAAATAAAAATTTAAACTGATTAAAAAATCAGATATTATTCAGAAATCTTCATCTGTGCCCAAATATAATTGAATTCTATCAATCCTATCCGCAGGAAATCCCTCAATTTTTGATAATTCCCTAAGATCTTCGATATTTTCATGCAGTAATCTGTAATCTATAATCTCCCGTGCTAATTCATAGCCTATATAAGGCACTTCGCTTAATTCCAGTAATGCGGCATCGTTTATATTTAACCTCTCTATTTCTGGCTTGGTTTTCACCGTAAATCCGGAAGTTAATTTCTCCCGTGTTTCATAGTCCAGCCCGAAAATATCCTTTAACTGAATATCATCTACAAACCCGCCTATTTTATTGCG
>DATISX010000254.1:0-5390 GCA_035468275.1 Salegentibacter sp. | reverse complement strand
AGGCTGCCATAGTCTACATTCAGATCGGCTGAGGTGAAGATCCTACCAATCTTAGTGCTGAGGTAATCGCCGTTTCCGATTATTCTTTTTACTTTATCTACATTAATACTTCCATAATCGGCATCGAACTCCAGGTTGCTTACTTTTTTCAGATTTGTGGTAGTATAATCTGCATTGACTTTTAGGTTTTCGGCTTCTTCAACTTCAAATTCACTGTAATCTGCGGTAATTTCTGCATTTTTAATAAAGCCGAACCTACTGCCTCTGGTATAGTCGAAATTTAGAATATTTGAGTTCCCTCTAAGTTCCATGATATCAATTTTTCCGTAGTCACAGCTGATCCTGGAATTTCCCAGCAAGCGGTCTATATAAATTCCGCCGTAATCGTTGTTAAGGTCTACATTATTGGTTTCCGGGGCTTTTATTATATAATTGATCTCCATATTTACATTGCTTGATCCCGAAAAAAGATTAGTCCACCAGGAAGAGCTTTTACCTTTAGAAAGCTGCGTTTTTGCACTAACTCCGGAAGAGCTCTGGTTGAATTCTATCTCAATCTCATCCAGTTTTTCCTGAACTTTTTCAGGGTCATTTCCGTTGGTCTTAATGAAAACCTCGATAACCACTCTGTTTTGATCCCAGGTTGAGATATCGATATTTCCGTAGCTGTTATCGACCTTCAGGTTTGAATTAGCTGATACGCTGAATTCCCTGGATATCTTTTTCTCTTTAGTGTGTTTTCCGCTAAGGTCGTTGTTGCAGAAAGTCAGTCCGGGTATGAGAACCGCTGCAAGGATTAGTTTATATAATAGTGCTTTCATGACTTTGTGTTTTTAGGGATTTAATATTTTCAATTTGGGTTAATACATTATTCAAAAGATCTATTCTTTGCTGAAAGTTGCTTATCATGGCGTAGATAACCCGCCTGTCCTGCCCGCTGTTGACCAGGTCTTTTTTTAACTGGGAATATTCAGTTTCCAGTTTTTCCATCTGGGTGAGGGCATCTGTGATAATAGTTTCAGTTTCCGGAGACTTTTCAGCTTCGATATTCTTGAGCTCCCTCTGAATTACCGAGGTGTAAAAATCCTGGGTTTCTTTCATTTCGGGGGAAACACTTGCCAGGTCTCCTATACCGCCGGCCCGGTTATTCAAATGAATGTTTCCGAAGAGAACAATTGCCAGGGCGATACTGGCCGCAATACCCAGAAATGGACCCCATAATGTTCTTATTTTAGGTTGCTGCCGGGTTTGCTTTTTAGCAATTTGCTCCAGCATATCCTGGAAACGTTCCTTGTGGCCAGCTTCAGGCTGAGCAACATCGAAATCCAGGTCTTCGAAAAGCTCGGTTAATTTATCGGTTTTCATCTTTCAGCAATTTTTTTCTTAAGCTCTCCTTGGCCCGCGAAATAGTAGTTCGGCAATTGGCGTAGGAGATATTCAATATTTCACAAATTTCATCGTAATCGTATCCTTCAATAAGATGGAGGGTGAGGCTGATGCGATAATTTTCTTTCAGCGTATTTAAAGCGCTCATAATTAATTTTACTTTTTCATTATCTGCGCTTTCCTCCAAATCTATCCCTTCACTATCGTCAATTTCATTTTTCAGTTCGTCATTATAACTCAGCTCGGTATATTTTGATTTCTTGTTGAATGCATTAATGCTTAGGTTAACCACAATCTTTTTTAGCCAGGCTCCAAAAGTTGCAGTGCCCTGGAAGCTGTCGATCTTAGTGAAAGCTTTTAAAAACGCTTCCTGCATAAGATCTTCCGCCTCGGCTGTATCGTTCACAATTCGCAGGCTGGTATTGTACATCGCTTTGTAATAGCGATCGTAGATCTCCATTTGTGCCCGCTGATCGCCCTTTCGGCATCGTTCAACAAGATCATTAATATGTGTGATGGTTGGTGTCAAAAAAATATCTTGTTTATTATAAAGATTGGTTAAAATTCGCTTTGTTACAGTTTTTGAGAAAAAAGTGTTACTCCTTAAGATGGCATAAGAATTGACTAAAGATAATGAAGATTACGCATATCAATAGCTAAGCCCGTGAGAGTAAGGCTTGAAGAAAATAAAAAAGTTTAAAACACAGACTGTAAAATGACAGTTTGACTTAAAATATATTATGGCAAAAACAAAAATTACCAACTTTGACAGTTTGTCATTGCAGGAGATTGATCAGGATGCAGATCTTATTCCTTTAATGACGCCTGAAGATGAAGAGGAAATAAATAGAGAGAACTTACCCGAATCCTTACCCATACTGCCTTTACGAAATACCGTGCTCTTTCCGGGCGTGGTAATTCCCATTACCGCCGGAAGAGACGCCTCTATTAAATTGATCAATCAGGCCAACAACAATAGTAAGATTATTGGAGTTGTGGCCCAAAAGGATGAAGATGTTGAAAATCCCACTGCAAAGGATATTAATCGGGTAGGAGTAGTAGCTCGAATTCTGCGTGTGCTTAAAATGCCCGATGGAAATACCACGGTGATCATTCAGGGAAAAAAACGCTTTAAGATCCAGGATGTGGTTAGCGAAGATCCTTATCTTACAGCTACTATCCAGGAAGTGCCCGAAGCCAGACCGGCCAGAGATAATGAGGAGTTTTCAGCAATTATAGATTCCATAAAAGAACTAGCTTTACAAATTATAAAAGGCAGCCCGAATATTCCCAGTGAAGCTTCTTTCGCTATAAAAAATATAGAAAGTGCCTCTTTCCTTATCAATTTTGTGTCTTCTAATATGAATCTTTCCGTAGAAGACAAGCAAAAATTGCTGGAAACAAATGACCTACGAGAAAGAGCTCTTGCAACCTTGAGATATATGAATCTGGAGTTTCAGAAGCTGGAACTTAAAAATGATATTCAATCCAGAGTGCAAAGCGATATGAGTCAACAACAGCGGGAGTATTTCTTACATCAGCAAATGAAAACCATCCAGGAAGAGCTGGGTGGGGTTTCTCATGAGGATGAAATAGAAGAAATGCGTGCGCGTTCCAGGAAAAAGAAGTGGGAAGATTCTATTAAGAAACATTTTGAGAAGGAACTTTCCAAAATGCAACGGATGAATCCACAGGTTGCTGAATATTCTATCCAAAGAAATTATCTGGATCTGTTTCTGGACCTGCCGTGGAATGAATTCAGCAAAGATAAATTCGACCTGAAAAGGGCTAAAAAAATACTTGACCGCGATCATTACGGATTAGAAGATGTAAAACGCAGGATCATTGAATATCTTGCTGTGCTTAAGTTGAGGAATGATATGAAATCTCCGATCCTTTGTCTTTACGGTCCTCCGGGAGTGGGGAAGACCTCTCTTGGTAAATCTGTAGCCGAGGCTCTTGGTAGGGAATATGTTAGAATTTCTCTTGGTGGACTTAGAGATGAAGCCGAGATCAGGGGACACCGTAAAACCTACATCGGGGCAATGCCGGGTAGGATCATTCAAAGTTTAAAGAAAGCCGGCACGAGCAATCCGGTTTTTGTTCTGGATGAGATAGATAAATTAAGCATCGGAAATGCGGGAGATCCTTCTTCTGCTTTACTGGAGGTTCTGGACCCAGAGCAAAACAGCGAGTTCCATGATAACTTCCTGGAATTGGGCTTCGATCTATCTAAAGTGATGTTCATCGCAACAGCCAATAACCTGGGAACTATCCAACCGGCTCTTAGAGACCGAATGGAGGTGATAAATGTAACCGGTTATACCATAGAGGAAAAAGTTGAAATTGCGCGGCAACATTTATTACCTAAGCAGCTTAAGGAGCATGGAATGACCAAAGAACAGCTGAAAATTGCCAAGCCTCAACTGGAAAAGATCGTTGAAGGTTATACCCGGGAATCGGGTGTGCGTGGTCTTGAAAAACAAATCGCGAAGATGGTGCGTCATGCCGCCAAGAATATCGCGATGGAAGAAGACTATAATATTAAGGCCAGTAATAAAGACATCATAGAAGTTCTTGGTAGCCCAAAACTTGAACGCGATAAATACGAAAACAATGAGGTAGCAGGTGTAGTGACCGGGCTTGCATGGACTCAGGTAGGCGGAGATATCCTGTTTATCGAATCAATTTTATCAAAAGGGAAAGGGAATCTGAATATTACGGGGAACCTTGGTAAAGTGATGAAAGAATCGGCTACTATTGCGATGGAATACATCAAAGCAAATGCCGATGAACTTGGACTGGATCCAGAAGTTTTCGGAAAATATAATGTGCATATTCACGTCCCGGAAGGCGCAACACCTAAAGATGGCCCAAGCGCAGGTATTACTATGTTAACTTCATTGGTGTCGCTGTTTACGCAAAGAAAGGTGAAGAAAAGCATCGCCATGACGGGAGAGATCACCCTAAGGGGTAAAGTGCTACCGGTTGGAGGATTAAAAGAAAAAATCCTTGCCGCGAAAAGAGCTCGAATTAAAGAAATCATCCTTTGTACTGAGAATGAGCGCGACGTTAAGGAAATAAAGGAAGAATACCTTAAAGGACTTACCTTTCATTATGTAAATGAGATGAGTGAGGTTATAGATATAGCTATTACCAAACAGAAGGTGAAAAACGCAAAAGAACTTTAATCTTCAGAGCCTCCGAAAGGAGGCTTTTTTATGAGATCATTTCATGAAAAGCCTTCTTATTTAATTAAATTTGTCCCCCGATTTAAAAAACCATAGATGAGTAAAAAGATCACAATTGCCATAGACGGGCATTCCTCTACAGGAAAAAGTACCGTAGCCAAACAACTTGCTAAAGAATTAGGATATATTTATGTTGATAGCGGGGCAATGTACCGTGCAGTTACCCTCTTCGCGATGCGGAAACTTTTTGTGAGCGACTCTAATTTCGATAAAGAAGCTATTATAAGACATTTACCTTTCATCAATGTGAAATTTATTTTTGATAACGAGTTAGGTTATGGGGAAATCTATTTAAACGATGAAAATGTCGAAAAAGAGATTCGACTTATGGAGGTTTCTCAGCAGGTGAGCAAAGTCGCCGCGATTCCCCAGGTAAGAAAGAAGCTGGTAAAGCTTCAGCAGGAAATGGGTAAGGACAAAGGAGTGGTTATGGATGGACGCGATATTGGCACTGTAGTTTTTCCCCATGCCGATCTCAAATTATTTATGACGGCATCTTCAGAAACGCGTGCGGAAAGACGTTTTAAAGAAATCAAGGAAAGAGGAGATAATATCACCTTTGAAGAAGTGCTGAAGAATGTGAAAGAACGTGATTATCTGGATACTACCCGGGCCGATTCACCTTTACTCAAGGCCGATGATGCTATAGAAATTGACAATTCCCGAATGGATCTGGAGGAGCAATTTAAAAAAGTGCTCCAACTCGCCAAAGATAAGATCGAAGCAAAGTCCTAAAGCTTTGAGAATTAAAAA
>DATISX010000253.1:0-4677 GCA_035468275.1 Salegentibacter sp. | reverse complement strand
AGATTGAGTAAGGATAAAAAGGATATACTGGCAGGAAACACCATAAAACTGGTAGACAAGCTGGAAGCTTATGAAAAGAAAACGCTATCCTGGATCGTAAAAGGGGGAGGCACGGCGAACTTAAAAATTGGCGCACCTCATACTGGGTTTGTCGAGAGTAATGTGAAACTTTAATTTTTAGAGAAATGAATTCAAAATATATACAAAATACAATCCTCCTGGCAATTTTAAGTTTTCTGCTGAATATTGCTCCCTTAGAGGCCCAGGAAAAATTCTTCAGGGCAATAGGAACCCCGCATCAGCCCGAGGTACAGGTTAGCTGGAACCGGTATTATACTTATGAGGGGATGGTTGATATTATGGAAAAGATAGCCAAAGCCCATCCTGAGTTAGCTAAATTGGAAAGCATCGGTAAATCATATGAAGGTCGGGATATTTATGTGCTCACGATCTCCGATTTCAATAGCGGTGACCCAGGTAAAAAACCGGCGATGTACATAGATGGGAATATCCATTCCAATGAAATCCAGGGAACTGAATTCTCCTTATACACGGCCTGGTATCTCACTGAAATGTTTGATGAGTTGGATTTTATAAGAGAATTGCTGGAAGACAAGACATTTTATATAAATCCCAGTATCAATCCTGATGCACGAAACGATTATATGAACGAACCCAATACTCCGCATTCCCCGCGTTCAGGAATGATCGTTTTGGACAATGACGGCGACGGAGAGGCTGGAGAAGATGGTTTTGATGATCTTAATGAAGATAACCATATCACGATGATGATAAGAAAATCTCCAACCGGTAGGTATATCAAAGACCCAATGGATGATCGTAAATTAATAAGAGTAGCTGCAGAAGAAAAAGGAGAATATGAAATGCTGGGTTACGAGGGAATTGATAGCGATGGTGATGGCGAAGTTAATGAAGACGGCATTGGCTATTACGATCCTAACCGGGATTGGGGTTGGAAATGGCAGCCCGATTATATACAACGCGGGGCTTATAAATATCCTTTTAGCCTTCCGGAAAACAGGGCGGTTATGGAATTTGTGATGAAACATCCAAATATTGCCGGGGCTCAGAGCTATCATAATTACGGAGGAATGATTCTTCGGGGGCCGGGGGCTGAAGAAGACGCTGAAACCTATAACCGTGAAGATGTAGAGATCTATGATGCTATTGCCAGGAAAGGCGAAGAAATGATCCCGGGTTATCGTTACCTGGTAGTTTACAAAGATCTTTATTCTGTTTTTGGAGGTGAGCTGGACTGGTTTTACGGCGGAAGAGGTATTTATACTTACTCCAATGAACTAATGGTTTCCTACCTCTATTTTCACGAAAATCAGGGACGCGGGAATCAGGAGGAAGAATTAAAAGTAGACCGGTACCTTACCTTTGGTGATGCTTTTGTGGATTGGGACGAATATGACCACCCGCAATATGGTAAAATTGAAATTGGCGGATTCAAGAAAAACTTTGGTAGAGCACATCCAGGATTTCTTTTGGAGCAGGATGCTCACAGAAATATGGCTTTTAGTGTTTACCATGCTTACCATACCCCGAAAATTAGTATTTCTGATGTGAAAGAAGAAAACCTTGGCGGTGGTTTAAAGCAGGTTACCGCTACAATTTATAACGAAAGATTAATGCCCACACATTCCAGTCAGGATTTAAAATATAAAATAGAGCGGCCTGATTATGTGAGCATTTCGGGAGCGAAGGTTGTTGCCGGAATGGTGGTAAATGATGAAGATTTTAATAAGGTTGAAGAACAGGAAGTAAATCCAAAAACCATTAAGGTAAAAAATATTCCAGGTATGGAGGCAGTGAAAGTTCGCTGGATTATCTCGGGCGGGAGAAATTATTCCATAAAAGTAGATTCAGCCAAAGGCGGGATCGCTGAGTGGGAAAGTTAAATCTTTCTGTAAATATTGATTTAAAGCCCTTTTTTTCTGATGAAATTAAGGGCTTTTTAATTGCGTATTATAGCACCAGTTCATAACAATGAAACGGTTCATCGTTTTTATGCGGGAAATAAACATCACCAAGTTTGTGATATCCTCTGGCTTCGTAAAATTTTTGGTTGCGTTTGTTTTGGCTGAATGTATCCAGCCTTATGGAAATGAAATTTCCTGTTTTGGCAAAATCTTCGGCAAAATCCATCACTTTTCTGGCGTATCCCTGGCCCCAGAAATCTGGATGGGTGGCCAGACGGTGAACATATAAATTATTTTCCGTTTCAGTAAGCCAACTAATATTTCGGTAAACTTCATCCATTTTTGGTGTGAGGACTATAATGGCGATTAACCTATTTTTGTGCTCATAAACAAATAATTCTTCCCTTTTTATATCATTTTCAAGCTTTTCACGACTGGGATAATATTCGTTCCATTGAAAAATATTTTGTTGCTGAAGCGCTTCAGCACAGGCTTCGGTGAGTTTTTTTATGTCGTTGAGCTCCTTTAGGCTAGCTTTCCTAATCATTTTTATTCAGAAATATTAATTAAAAGTTCTTTGTTGGAATTTACAGAAAATTATTACATTTGCTTTCCAAATTGGGGGATTAGCTCAGTTGGCTAGAGCGTTTGGCTGGCAGCCAAAAGGTCATCGGTTCGACTCCGATATTCTCCACTAAAAACCACCGTTTTCGCGGTGGTTTTTTTGTTTTCGGGCTTTTCTTGACTCAAAATAATAAAAAACCACCCGTTTAAGGGTGGTATAGAATTTATTTACTTCCGAAGAGATTAATCATTTTCGTCAAGTTCCAGGTATTCATCGAAGAGCTCCTGGGCATCTGCATTTAGGAAATCAAGGCTTTTGTTCAAAACGTGCTGAAATTCCCGGGTTAATTCATCCTTCTTCCAGGGATGTGATATACCAAAGG
The DNA here is from genome assembly GCA_035468275.1 of Salegentibacter sp. Classification (GTDB taxonomy): domain Bacteria; phylum Bacteroidota; class Bacteroidia; order Flavobacteriales; family Flavobacteriaceae; genus Salegentibacter. The sequence continues at coordinate 1,784 of DATISX010000253.1, read as the reverse complement.
TGTGATCGGCGCCTTCTACCAGTAGTAATTTTGAAGCGGGACTCCATTCAAACAAATTTCCTGCATCGGCTATGGAAACAGTAGTATCGTTACTTCCGTGAGCAATAAGATGGGGGATTTCCAGCTTTTTGGCAGCTTTCTGAATATTCAGTCTTTCTTTATTTTCCTTGAAATTCCGGTAAAACTGATAGTGATGAGGTAACTGTTGTTTGGTGCGGGTATTGGTGATATACTGCACTCCTTTTTTCTCCCAGGCCTCAAGGTCTTTTCCTTTTGGAAAACGTGAAGCGAAGTCGCTTACTGCAGCCAAAGTGATAAGTTTGGTAACTCTTTTTTCTTCAGCAGCCTTTATAACTGCGATACCTCCACCCCTGGAGTGGCCAATTAAACTGATGTTGGAAGGATTTACCTGGGCAAGGTGTGGAAAACCTGGTAATAAAAGATGGTCTATTACCGATTGTATATCGTCCAGCTCTTTGATGTAATTATTATCGCCGAAGGCTTCTATGTTAGGAAATTCTGTTAAATTTTCAGGAGAAGTCCCGTTATGGCTAAAGTTGAATTTCACGAAAAAATAACCCTTCTCAGCATAGAATTCGGCCATTTTTTCCCACGCACCCCAATCTTTAAAACCTTTGTAACCGTGGCAAAATATGATAACCGGTTTGGGTTTGTCTTCAGTATTAAAATAAAGGTCCGCGAGTATGGGTTTATTGTGTTTCCCTTCTATCTGAAGGTTGGTCTCTTTAGTAATTTCCATTTTTGATTTCTTTTTCGATAAATGCCGTTTTTGGATCGCAAATTTCGACAATTAATTTCGTTAATTCAGTCTGAAAAGACTCCATAATTTCATGATCCAATTCGGTTTTTCCTCCACTTCTTTGATTGGCCTTTTCATTTTTAGTGAACTTTAAAAATCCGTTTTGCAGATTTTTAAATGAGATCACTCCGGCCTCTACAGGCGGACTTAAATTCAGGCTATTTTTAATAAGGCTGGCATAGGTAAGTACCTGAAAGCTTTTACTATACTTATCATAATCTGTTGCCAGTAATTCCCAATCTACAATTTTAAGTTGGGGCTGCTGAACCTTGCCGGTTTTATAGTCAATAATTCTGGTGATACCCTTAGAATTTTCCAGGCGGTCTACTTTTCCTCTTATATAAACCGGAAAATCTAAAGTTTCGATTGGAATCTGTGCTTTTAAATTTTTCTCGATCATCAGGATTTTTATTTCCTCACCGTTTTTTATGCGATCTAATTCCTGTTTTAAAAAGTTCTGCAGATAGCGTTTTGCAACTTCAAAAATTAACAAATTCTTTCCGCGATTCATGGGTGCCGAAGTATATGTTTTTTTAAACTGAAGATTTATTTCTTCGGGAATACGTTTAATAAACTGAAGGATATCCTCTTGACTCAACATTTGGCCTTCCAGGTCCTTATAAAAAGTCTCGAGACTATCATGAATAACCGTTCCCAGAGTATTGTAGGCTACAGTTTCTTCTACATCTTCACTGTCCCTAACGCCCAGGACGTATCGGTAGTAGAAATCCAAAGGGTTTCTGATATAAGTGGTAAGGGCCGAAGGCGAAAATCCGGAGGCAGCAAGCTCCCTGATCTTTTCCATGATTTCAGGGGTTTTCTTTATCTCCTTCAGTTCCGAAGTAAGCGGAGGTACTTTAGGGCTTACTAGTTTTTTTATAAGTCTGTGCTTAGGTTGTTTTTCGACTTCCAGCTGAGTGATAAACCGGCTTTTTTCTCCGGTGTTCATCCCGTCCGGTTCGGT
>DATISX010000252.1:0-7204 GCA_035468275.1 Salegentibacter sp. | reverse complement strand
AAATAATCAGGGGAAACTGAAATTATTATGGGTTTAATTCTGAAAACAAAAAATATCAATAAATATTTCGGAAAGGCTAAACCATTCCATGTGCTGAAGGATATTTGTATGGATGTTAAAGAGGGCGAATTCGCCAGTATCATGGGCAAATCAGGTTCAGGAAAATCCACTTTGCTTTATATTCTTTCTACTATGGATACCGATTATAGCGGGGAGCTTTACCTTCAGAATGAACTCGTAACCGGGAAATCTCAGCAGGAACTATCGCATATTCGTAATAAGAAAATAGGTTTCATATTTCAGTTTCATTATCTGCTGCCGGAGTTCAGTGTTCTGGAGAATGTTATGCTCCCGGCGAAAAAATTAGGCCTAAAAACTCCCCAGGAGATCAGGGAAGAAGCTATGGATTTACTTCAAAAACTAAATATTGGAAAGCTGGCCACCCAAAGAGCCTCAAAAATTTCAGGAGGTGAAAAACAACGGGTTGCCGTGGCGCGAGCTCTTATAAATGAACCAATTCTTCTTATAGGCGATGAGCCAACCGGGAATCTTGACAGTTATAACTCAGAGAATTTATTCCAGATTTTGAAGACTTTAAAGGAAGAAAAAGGCCTGTCCCTGCTCATGGTAACCCATGATGAAGATCTTGCCAAAAGAACTGATAGGATTATTTATCTGGAAGATGGCCGCATTATTAATTAATTTCTATTACAAGGCTATTAGACATACACTTATTTACTATCTTTAATAGCTTTATAAGCTTTAAATCCAGTAAGATGAGTGTAACAGTTACCAGGAAAGATATCCATTTCCTTCCGGATTCCAGCAGGATCCTGGCCAGATTTTTTAGAGCGGGGGATACAAGAACACAGAATCTTATTGCCAGGGTTTTGTCCTTAGATAAAGCACAGGTTGAATTGGCCCTGGAACAAACCCTGCGCGAATTCGCTCACCGGCACAGAAATATATCCCGCGTTTTTAAAAGACACTCCGACAATCTTCAAGGGGTGATGGAGCAAATGAATATTGATATTTCGCAGCTTTCTGAAGAACAGAAGTTATTGATTGGGGCCTATTGTACTATGGAGTACTCCATTGAATCGGCAGCTTTCTTTAATCCTTCAATCATGGAAGATTTTGATCAAACTCTTCTGGAGCCTGGCGAAAAGCGAGTGATTCTATCTTTCCGGGCGACCGGCGAAGGGCACATCTCCTCCATTGTTTTCCGAAGAGCTATAATAGACAAGAATTGTAATATAAAACTCCGAAAGATTGGCATAGATATAGATATGCCGGAAATCTCTCATAAAAAGCTTTATGATAAAGAGCGTTTTATCAAAAAGCTTAAAGAAATGAATATTCCTGAAAAGTATTCGATGACAATCATGGAGCATCTTCCAGAAAAATTTGAATACTATGCCTTAAAGGAGTCGGTAGCCCAGGTTTTGAATAATAAACGCATTAAGGCTGAAAAACGAAGGGCTTTAGAAGAAATCACCTGGTTGGTAGATTCTTTTTATGACCTGAAATTTCACCATGATTCAGACATCACAGAAAGGGTGATTTTTCCAATATCTGCTTCAGAAAGCCGGGGAATTGAAGACGCCCGCTTCGTTTGTTTCCACGACGAGGATGATACGACTAAAATTTACGCTACCTATACCGCCTATAATGGACATACAATTCTGCCAAAACTTGTCTCTACCGAAGATTTTTATACCTTCAGAATTATGCCACTCCATGGGAATGGTGCAGTAGATAAGAACCTCGCTTTCTTTCCCAGAAAAGTAAATGGTAAATATGCTATGCTTGCCCGGGTTGATGGAGTAAATAATTACGTAATGTTTTCGGAAAGGGCAACCTTGTGGAATAATCCTATTAAAATACAGGAACCCAAATATCCCTGGGAATTTACCCAAATTGGAAATTGTGGGTCTCCCATCTGGACCGAAGAAGGTTGGCTAATCTTAACTCATGGCGTAGGCACCATGCGCCGTTACTGTATTGGCGCATCGCTTTTTGATCTGGATGATCCCACTAAAGAAATCGGGAGGCTGAAGGAACCTTTACTTACTCCTTTAGAAAGTGAACGCGATGGGTATGTGCCTAATGTGGTTTATTCCTGCGGATCAATAATTCATAACAATCACCTGATCCTGCCTTATGCCGTATCTGATTATTCTTCCACATATGCCGTGGTGAATATGGATGAGTTGCATGCAGAGTTGAAAAAATAACAGATCTAATTTATTCTCCGTCTAAAGGAGTTTTTGTACGCATTTCATCGAAAAAGGCGGTTTTTCTGGTGGTCACACAATTTGCAGCATAGACATATAGTGCTGCACTCCAGGTTTGCCAGTCCTGACCTTTTGGGGTCCCATCCTGCGCTTTTATCCATTCATTAAAACCAAATTCCAATTCCGGATCCCGGGACATAGAAACTACACGGGTTAATTCCAGTAATTTTTTTTCAGCCAGATCAAATTTTTTGGCAGCCACCAGGGCTGCAATATAAATTCCACTTATAAATGGCCAAATTCCGCCATTATGGTAATCGCCGGGAAGATTGAAAGAGCCGTATCTCTCGTGCCAGTCAAGGTCTCTTGGCCTAATAAAGGGAAAAAAGTTTGGGGGAAGACCTACTCCCAGGTTTCCGCTGATTCTCATGGCATCGCATTCCTTTTCAATCCAGTTAATCATTTTTCTGGATCTTGTAGGAGAACTCAACCCGGAAAGAATCGCAAGACTGTTTCCCAGGAGATCGAAGCGTTCACTGCTTAATACTTTATAAGACCACAGGGCGTAATAGGGCTTATTTTTTAAAACCAAACCTTCATGCACATAATGGTGCATTTTTTTGGCTGTAATGGCAAATCCTCCCATTTCTTTCCGGACAATATCAGCTCTTTTGTTATGACCTAAAATCCTCAAATAACTGTAAACGAGCGTATTTACAAAAAGACCATATCCCAGAACCCACTGCTCGTCTCTCCAGTCGCTAGTGGGCTGTTGAGCAACCAGATATTGATCTGCCGGACTTTGATATTCCATCCACAGAAGAGCTTTTTCAACTGGTTCCCTGAGAAAGTCCGGGTCTTTGAGAAGTTTCCTGTAAATACCAACCCCCAGCAGAAACAAGGGAGTGGTGTCACTGGCGCCCCTATCCTCTTTGTCATTAGCCAGGGAAGGAATATGCCCTTTTCCGGACTGGGTTTCTGAAAGTTTTTCCAATACCTTCTTGTAACTGGCAATCAGTTCAGAATTACCGCTCACTCCAACCCCGAAAATGGCAAGCATCAAATCCCTGGTATAGGGTTCGGGATAGCCCCAGGCCGCTGTTCTGGGAAGCCCATGCTTTGTTCCTCTAGAATTATTAAGCAAGACTTTCAAAGCTGCATTTTTAGCAGCTTCAACTTTATTATGATTCTCAGCATTCATCTTTATCAATTTAGTCTATTCCCAGTTTATCCTGAATTATCTGAACAAACCTTTTAGCCACTATCTTATAATCAAAGTTTTTTACTACATGTTCACGGGCTTCTTTCCCCATATTTTGCCGTAATTCAGCATCCTTCATTAGTTGAAGGAGATATTTCGCAATATCCTGCACATTGGCCCGGTAATCTACAGTTCTCGGAAAGTCAAAGGTCACTTTATGATTTTTTTTAAACCCGGATTCTTTGCCTAAGATCACCTCTTTTATTACATTTTGTTTAGCTATTTCTGCCAGAAAAGCAGTTTTATTATGAACCAGGGTATCAAGCATCCCCATGGCATTTAAACTAATAACCGGCTTCCCGCAAGAACCAGCTTCCACCTGTGGCATCCCGAAACCCTCCAGCCGCGAAGGTGCCGCATAAATATCGCAGGCACCTATCAGGTAAGGCATGAAATTTCGGGATGTTGTGTTGGTAGCGTAAAAGATATTCTTATCTATTCCCAACTGCTGGGCCAGTTCAAGATCAAGTATGTTCTGAGCCTTTGTTCTTGGTTGAGGCCATACTTTACACACGTATTTCCAGTCAGGTGCCTGGGTATCGATAATAGCTAAAGCCTGCATCACCTCCTGTGCCCCCTTGGAGGCTGCATCTCCTCCAACTGTAAGTATCATTACCTGTTCGGGAGATATTCCGAGAGAATCCCTTACAGCCTGAATTTTAGGATCATTTTTATCAAAAGGAACAAATGCGCTGGTATCGCAACCAACCGGAAGTACTTCAATATTATCCGGTTTGATTCCATCACGCACATACATTTCCTTTACCCAGTTTGAAGTTACCAGAATTAGAGGTAACTCATTAAGAATTTCCTGGTAATTGGCTATATATCCATCGGCTACTAACCAGGGAACGGCCTGAATGCCATATCGCTGTGGATGTAAGATTAAATGCGGAGTATGCCCCCAGTACCCTACTCCCAGCACAATATCGGGTTCGAACCAACGATAATACCATTCCTTTTCCAGTGCCGATTCAAAATGAACCGCATGGGCGTCTACACCCATTTCCAGGAGTCCCCTGTATAGAAGATCTCCCTGGGTAGCCAGACCTCCCGGAGAAGGCGGATAATCGTATAGTACCAATACTTTCATATTCTTTCAGTTTAATTATCAGCGTATTTTGTTTGGGAAATTTTAAGCCATTTTACCGCTTCTTCAGGCTTAGTGAATCTCCAGAATGCTTCGGTCTTTGGAGTGGTTTCAGCCTCAAAACCACCGGCCTCAAATCCATAAGTTTCTGTGATAAGTCTAAATTTCCTTTCCCAAATCTTTGCCGGCAAGAGCTGGAGAATTGAAGCATTTTCTATTGCTTTAGGATGATATGTTTTCCCTCCATCTTCATACGCAAAGGTCCAAAGCTCTTTTGTTTCTATCCCGTTTTTATACCAAAGTCTTATACATGCGCTTCCTGTTTCCTCATGGCGCTTATGCCTGGTATATTCCCCAGCTGGATCGTGAGTGATTACAAGGTCATAAAGCTGGTTAGGCAGAAGCTCAAGAATTGTTCTCCTTACCACTTTATCTTCCAGTGAAATCTGCTCCGGACCATCATCCAAATCCCCCATGGAACCATTGGCATTCAAGATACCCAGCACCTTGTAAAATTTGGGAGCCCGGTCGGGGTCTGATTTCTGCAAAGGGAGATAATATGCCAGTGGTGGTCGGGGTGCATAAGAATAATGCCTCCACACCATAAGGTTTCATCATCGGGATGCGCTACGATAACTGCCACAGTCTTACCGGGGGAATCAAGGATCGTCCTCATTTTTATTGTTTAAAATTCAGAAAACCTAAAGTTACCGGCAAAACTCCTGGACATCAATGATAAATGTCAATAAGGGAAAAAAATTCTTAAAGGCTTATTCTTGAAACTGAATCCGCAAAAAAATTAAATTAACATCCTGATTTATATCATTTTATAAACAGGATTTTGGTCGTAATTTCTAATGTTAATTCTAAAATATCACAATTATGAAAAAATTTTTAATTCTCCTGTTTGTATTTGGATTTTTCTTCCAGTCTTTTGGGCAGATCACTGAATTGCCGGAAATTGAACTGGTAGCCGTGAATTATAAATATCTGGATGCGGCGGGAAATGAAGATGCGGCCCTTCCTGTGAAGCAATTGCAACAGCAGGTGGCCGAGTATGATGTGAGGAAAGCCGATTTCTACTCCGATGAATACGACCTTTACACCGTAAACTTTTTTATTCCTGAAGGTAAAATCCTGGCTTCCTATGACAAGGATGGAAATTTACTGCGTACCGCCGAAAAATTCAAAAATGTCGCCTTACCACAGGTGGTCAGGGAAGCTGTAGCAAAACGCTTTCCCAACTGGAATATGACTGAAGATGTGTATCTGGTAAATTTCCATGATACAGATAAAGTTACTAAGAGATATAAAATTCTCTTGGAAAACGCTGATAAAAGAATGCGGATAAAAACCGATGAAAAAGGAAATTTTATTTAAAATTTAATGATCTAAAAACTATTAAGGGCGGGAAAACCGCTCTTATTTTTTAAGCTTAATAATGTAAAAAGATTAACTGGATTCTTCCCTTTTTCGCAGGTATTCTCTATCTGTTTAGTCAAGAATCATGGGGTAATGCTGGTTTTTCCTTGTTTTATTCTAAATCGCGGACTTCTTTGCAGGCAGGCTTTTAAGTCGGAAAATCGATTCTTCGAGGATTAAAATGGCCACTTCGGTCATATTCTTTAATTCCCAAAATTCAGGGCTAAGGCTATTTTGTTTTTCTAATTCGTTTTTCAACTCAAATAATTCGGTTAATACTTTATTTTTAAGAGGGATATTTTTTCCTGTAACCTCCTCAAAACCCATCAATTGATTTAATCTCTTTCGGAAGCTTTCAATAAATTCCGGAGAGATTTTCTTTATTTCTTCGGAAGAAAAATCGATTTCTTCTGAAGTTCTGTGAGGGATTCCATCAATTTCCGCGAGAACCTTTTCAAAAGCCTGATGGGAATAGACCAAAGCTTCCAGCAGGGAATTAGAGGCAAGACGATTAGCCCCATGCAAGCCCGTTTGTGCACATTCCCCGGAAGCATAAAGATTTCTGATCGAGGTTCTGGCATTAGAATCTACCTCAATTCCGCCGCATTGATAATGAGCGGCAGGAACAATTGGAATAAGATCCTTTTCAGGTTTAATTCCTACAGAATTACAATAAGAAACTATTGTGGGAAAATGCTGTTGAAAATCCTGAGTGTTAAGGTGTCTGCAATCAATAAAAACAGACTCCTCTCCAGATTCCCTCAATTCGTTCACAATCGCTAAAGAAACTATATCACGGGTAGCCAGTTCACCCCTTGAATCATATTTAAAAAGAAAACGTTTTCCGGCTTTATTAATTATATAAGCGCCAAAACCCCTTACTGCTTCTGAAATCAGGAACAAGGGATGTTTATCAGGTTCATATAAAGCCGTAGGATGAAACTGAATGAAATCCATATCCTTGATCCTGGCTCCGGCTCTGTTGGCAATGGCGACCCCATCGGCGGTAGCGACCGAAGGATTTGTAGTATTCCTGAAGATCATCCCGCTTCCTCCTGTAGCCAGAAATGTGATCCTGGCCTGGATGGCGATATGTTTATTTCTGTTTTTATCGATTGCTTTTACGCCTATGCATTTTGTCTGTTCATTTTCCTCTTCAGTTAAAAGATCAGTAACAAAGTAATGATCCTGAAT
>DATISX010000251.1:0-4783 GCA_035468275.1 Salegentibacter sp. | reverse complement strand
GCACAGCACTTTCTCACTGGCGGGAATCGGTACTGGATAATGAACTGTTGACCGGTTTTATCAATTTAGGTGAGAACCCGCTTAGCAGGATTACGGCTGGTTCTATGAGAGACCTGGGTTACGGTACCGCCGTGGTGGGGGAACAATATGCCTTGCCTGACGGAAATTCGGAAATAGAAATAAGTACCACCCAAAAAGTAGCACGGGAAGGAATTAATATCGCGGAAGGTGAAATTATTCTGAAACCCATTGGAGTGGTAGTTACCGAATAAGTAATCTAATAGATAATCTTAAAAAAGTCTGATTCGGCAGTAATGTGGAGTCAGGCTTTTTTGCTGAAGCCTCTTATTTATTCATATAATATTTCTTAAACTCTTTCCGCTGCCGCAGGGGGAGGGATCGCTGTGATCGGGTTTTCTGCTAGCAATAATCTTTTATAAGAACCAGTTAAGAAAACTCATTCTTTTTCATCTAATTCATTTATTAGTAAAACCGGAATAGAAGGGTCAAAATCGATATCTTTTTCCATACTTTGATTAAAAAGCCGGGAGAAGAACCCCTGCTTTCTACGATATAAACTGAGCAGATTACTGTTTCGGCTCTGGATAAAAAGCCTGACTCCCGTTGAAACAGTTGTTTGCGTTAGCGTATGAATCGTGAATTTCACTTCCTGTAGTAAATCAATTAAATCCTGTCTGTTCGCTAATTGTTTTTCATTCAGTTTGCCATTGGATTCCTGGATATCCACAATCCTGATGACGGAGTTTGTAAGTTTTGCCAGGTTTATAATGGGGTTCAGTTCAGCGCTTTGATAGCTGTTATTGAAGCTGGTTGGAAAAACAATTTCTGAGAAGTCATTTTGATTAAACTTACAGCTTTCAGGAACCACCAGGATTGGGCAAAAGTCCAGGCTTTGTGATATTTCTGAAACCCGGTTATGGTAGGCCGAATTGATTCCTGCAAAATCGCCTTGTGAGCCTAATATAATCAAGTCGATTTTAAAAGAATCTGTTGTTTCCTCAACGGCGTCTAAAATCTTTTTTGGCGAAGAAATAGTTTCAAACTGATGGGATAAGTTTTCCTTTCGGAATCCTATTCCCTGCATAATTCGCTGCAAACCGGCTTCAGATTTTAATTTTTCCTCCAGGGCATCATGCTTCAGCAATTCTTTTTTGTAACAATGAAGAATGAAAAATTTCGCTTTGGTTCTTTTATAGATTTCCATTCCAAAAATCAGGGCATTCCAGGATGCTTTTGAGAAATCTGTAATAACCAGTATTTGTTTTTCCATAAATAAACCTGAAATGCGGATTATATTATTTGAAGATATAAATTAAAATTTAGCTTTTAGAATTATCTTAAAGATTTCAAGGCTTAGAGCTATAAAAAGCTGCTGAAAATTCGCGATCTCTTGAAATGCATCTATCATAAAACTCCTGATTTTAATCTTTTCCCCCGGAGGCGGGTTTTAGTATTTCCTGGTATTCTGCGCCCGCTATATATACCATATTTATTAAATCCAGTTTTCTTTGTTCTTCGAGATAGCTCGAGGAAAGCTTTTTTGAAGCCAGATGTTCCAAAAATAATTTATGGTATTGTTCAGGGATATGAAGTTCTTCTGATAAAAATTTACCGTTTAAGAGCTCATCTTTCTCAAAAAGAAGCTGGAGCTCGCTAAAACTCAGTTTTACATCCTTAGGACTATATTTTTCCTTATCCCTATCTTTTTTGAAGAGCTTAATTGCATAATGAATAAGGTTGAGAATATTTCCTTTGGAAGGCGTATATAATTCCGGATTTCTTTTTATATCAGCCTGAAGTTTATCACTTAATTCCTTATCTAAATTTTCAATAGATTTTCCCTTTCTTTTATTGCTAATGATCTCTACCTCATCCAGGCTGTTCTCCTTTAATTCCACAACAATATCAGCTTCAAGATGTTTATTTTCTACCCGAAATTCATATTTCTCATAGGAGATGGAGTTGAAAATAACGGTATCTCCGGGAACTGCAGGTAGCTCGAAATATCCGTTTTGATCGGTACTGGAATTTAGCTGTTGGCTTGCATTCCAAATAGAGAAATTGGGAATCCTTCCTTCTGAATCATATAAATACCCGGTGATTTCCTGCCCGTAGGTTGGAAAGGCGAGAAGTATGACAAAATAAATAATCTTCTTCACTAGATGCTGTTATTCAAAAATTTGATAGTTTTCTCAGGCACTTTTGTGGTATTTAAATAATGTTTATTCCTCTGTTGCCCGATATTTTCTACTAACCTGAGATAGAAGTGAGTTCTAGAAAGTTGATGGACTTTAAGCAGGATTGAAATTGTTGGATGGTGCAAAATATTTAAAATTTCTGACTGATAAGCGAAATAAGCTATAGTGTAAGTAGGTGATTTATCAAAATGTTACAATTTTTAAGGCTGCTATTCCTATCGCTTTTCAATTTGAACTTTTCTAAAAGTCTTCTGACTTTAGCATTTCTACTGTATCTTTAAATCTTTTGTTACCATATCGTTTTGAAGTTTTAAGACTTCATACTCAATGGGTATTATAAACCACGGTTTAAGCGGTGGTCCAGTTAAGTAAAACCTCCCCGATGCGCCAAGTCACCGGCTTTGCCATCCCTGCTGTTTTTAAAAAGCCCACTTTGCTATCGCTAATGTTTTTAAGGCCTTTTTCTAACAACAGCATTTTGAATGCCTGAAACGTCAATTGGTATATTTTTAAACAGCAATTTAATTAATCGGGGGTTTTTGCATGGTTTTTCACCTTACGGTTTAAATATCCAAACACCAGATTGATAAAAACAACAAAAACGGTAAAAAATAATAATGGAAGATAAAGACCAAATCCGGCGAAACACCCGGCGGCTGCACTGCACCAGATAGTTGCAGCTGTAGCCAGTCCTTTAACCTTTTTGTCATCCTCCCCGTGTAAAATCACTCCGGCACCCAGAAATCCAACTCCCACAACTATCTGTCCCACAATACGCGTCATATCGGTTCCTCCGGAATCCTTAAACAATAAAGAAATTGTAACGAATGCGCAGGCTCCAAGTGCTACCAACATATTGGTTTTTAGCCCGGCGGGTTTTCCCTTAAACTTTCTTTCCAGGCCCATAAGCAATCCCGCCATCGTTGCAGCGCCGCTTTGAAGAAGGAATTCCACGTTATCTAATTCCATAACAAAAAGTTGATTTTTAAAATTACACTATGCCTGTGGTAAAACAAAATAATTTTTAAAACCGGAATTATCGGGTTAGCAGGAATCCGTGTCAATGCCCGGCTGGGCAAAGTCTTTAGACTTTGAGCCTAAAATGTACTTTCAATTTAAACTTTTCTCAAAGTATCCTACGTTCGAAATGGCAGAACAACGGCTCACTCAAATGGGATTCCTCACCCCGCCTGTCCTGAGCCTTGCCGGCGGCTTCGGAATGACAAATAAAATATTCCAATTAACGATTTAACGAATCCCGATTTAACGAATTCTTTTCCCTTCCCTGCTGTTTTTAAAGAGCTTTGCTGACAATATTGGTTTTGAAGATTTGGGACCTCCAATGGTAGTTTTGTACCGAATAATTTAATTTCCGACGAGGTCACAGACTTCACGCAGCGGGATGCCGTAACACCTAAAACCAGGAGTAAATCAACTGTCCTTCGTTTCCGGCATGCCATCATCGGTTTCAAAATACAAATGATAATGATTGCTGCATCCCGGGTTAAAGCCGGCTGAACAATTGGGGCAGGTATTGTCGGATGCCATATATTCCTCAATACTAAGTTCGTGGCCGCACACCCCGCATAAGATGGCTTTTTCTGAAAAGGCTGTTTTAGGCCATACCTGGTATGCGTGGTCAGCTTCCTCTTCATGGCAGGAAAAGCAGGGATAGTATTTATCGCAGCATTTAAACTTAATAGCGATCACATCCAGGTAAGAATGCCAATGCACACAGCGGGTTTGCTTGTCTATAGATTTGCCGTAAACAGTCGTCCCTTTAATCTGAAAATTATTAGAAGGCTCGGGTATCAATTCCTGAGAGTAAGTAATGTTCAAACAAAACAATAATAGGCAGAAGCTTAACAGGGGCGTTGGTTTCATCTTTTGGTATTATTACTTTCAAATAAATTCTAATCGGTTTTCAATTTCCCGACAGGTTCCCAAAAATAGGTATTTTTTATGTTTCAGTTCTCGGTTTTAAATGATCTTGGCCCTAAGGGTTTTGTCATTCCGACAGAGCGAGGTAGGAGCGACGAGGAATCTCATAAAGTAACTCCTCTTTTATTCCAGGCGCTAACTTAACAAGTTCACTTGGTTTTAAAAGCTTTTCTAAAAAAATGCCTCATTTTAGTCACAATCAACTGCTTTTAGCTGGATAGTTCCATCTTCTGTTTTCAGCATTTCATATCCATTATCCAACATAGGTTGGAAATCAGATCGGCCGTTTAAAATTTGTAGGAATTCCTGAAAAAATCTATCAACACAATATTAAACGGCGTATATTATTAGAGACCTGCCAAACTAAAGTCCAAATGCCACAATCCCATTTAAATTACTTTACAGAAGTGATAGTTATTTAGGACGGGGCACCGCAGTTTTCCTCCTGTGTATGTCGTGTATGTACCGTATATATGCCGTCTTTATACCGTATATATGTCGTAGATACTCTATGGATACTCCATACTTAGTCCATACCAAAGCAAAGCCTTTATTTGTTTGGATGTAAGTCAGAGGGATTTCTCACTGCAGCTGTCCTGGGCCTTAGCCGAAAGGTTTGAAAT